>CALJKQ010000057.1 GCA_937973565.1 uncultured Saprospiraceae bacterium
CCATACTTCCAATTTAGTCAGATTTTCCGGCGTCTTGACCGCTACAAGGTTATCGTACGTGTGCGTCATAAAATCCATACCGCCACCGACGAGCAGGTTGCTGCTGAAATCAAAAAGGAGGGAAATATGCATTCCACTCAACTCAAAACTTTTTCTTCCGTATTTACCACAAAAGAAATGGAAAAATACAATGAAAAAGAATATATAGATGCAGTTCTAAAGAAAGTGAATGGCTTGAAGCCCCATTTTATTTCGCCCGGAGATGATGGATTTATAGAAGGCATGGATCAATTACTTTATATCCAGGATGAGCCCTATTTTTCAGCCGGCATGTATGCTCAGCAGGCGGTGTTTCGGTTGATTCACGAAAGTGGAGTTAAAGTGTCTTTGGATGGTCAGGGAGTGGATGAAGCCATTGGTGGTTATTCTTCTTACAATTCCATTTATTTGCATCAATTATGGAAAGAGAAAAAACCGCTGTTTATCAGGGAAATTGCGGGTTTTGCTTTTTACTACCCTGATTTATTTGCCGATTTGATAAAGCAGCAATTTGCTGCCAATGGATCTTCATCAGAAATTTTGGGACAAACCTATAGTGAGGCCATTCAGAACCAGAGTATGGATCATGTAAGTGGCTATCGTCAAAATTGCCGTTTTCAGATTGATCGGCTTTTCCTTCCGGCATTGTTGCACCACCAGGACAGAAACAGCATGGCCTATGCTGTAGAATCCCGATCTCCATTTCTGGATTATAGAATTGTAGAATTTTTATTGTCTATTCCTCTGGATTACAAGATCAGAAATGGCAAAAGAAAATACATTTTGAGGGAAGCATTTAAGGATTTGCTTCCAAAGAAAGTCTACACAAGATATGCCAAGCTTGGATTTCCGGCGCCGCTGGCTGTTTGGATGAAAAACAATCATGAGCTCTATGTCCAATTGTTAAAAGATGCAATCGAAACAGGCGTAGTTTCTGATAAAGTAATACCTGAGTTTGAAAAACAAAAAGAAGTGGGATATCGGGACTATCTGAAGTTTATCCGGATAATTTATCTCAACAGGTGGATCAAAATATTCAATGTTCAAACATAATCTGAAAAAAAGCTCATAATGTCCAGGCCTTTAAGGGTTTTAGCTTTGGCAGCTGGTGATGGTATCAATCTTGTTTTAAATTTTTTATTGATACCGGTTCTCGCACGAACATTCGACGTAGAGACTTATGGTACATATGGCCAGGTTCTTATGATTGCCGGCTTCTGTGTGACTCTGCTATCCATGGGACTCAACAATATATTGCTTAAAGATTTGTCTCAGGCATCGGACAAGGAAGAAATTTTCAGCAACAATATTTCATCCGGCTTTCTTATTGGTTTGCTGGGGATGGCAATAGTCATCTTCTCTGCTTCTTTTGTTGGCAATTACTTCAACAACCCTACCATTGTTAACAACTTGAGGTATTATGCACCTTATATACCGGTTACCATAGCAATTACCTCCTGTAATGCTGCCCTTATTTATCAGGGAAAGAGTAAGGCAATAGTAATAGTAAGTGTACTTACCAATTTGATACGACTGATTGGCATCATAGCCATAAGTGTGTATGCGGATCAGGCTTTAAATTATATTTTTATTTTCCTTTCCATTCTGGGTGTTCTTCAATTAAAGGTTTTGTTGAATCAAATACAATGGAAGTTGAATTATCGGAAGATAAAAGCTTCCAATATAAATAAACAATTAAAAGAAGCACTTCCCCTGGGAATAACAGTAATGATAAGTTCTGTTTTTACGGTAGCGGATGGTATATATGTAAGTTCATTAATGGGCGTTACTGAATTCGCTATTTATCGCAATGGGGCTATGTTTATACCCTTAATAATGAGTTTGTATGCTGCTATAAATTCCATCGTATTACCTGATGTTTCATTGCTTTTCACAAACAATAGCTATGTGGAAATTGCCCAATTAAAAAGAAAAATAGCCAGTTTGTTTATTTTTATCGTTTATCCCGTAGTGTTGTATTTTATTTTTTTTGCAGCCGACTTAGTCAGATTAATTTTTTCTGAAAAATACATATTAAGTACTACCATATTTCAACTCTACAATATTTCATTGCTTTTTAGAATTTGCAATGCAGAAGATTTGTTTTTGGTAGCCAATAAAGCAAGGAGACTCCCGATATTTTATGCTATTGTCTGTTTATTTGCCTTGGTCGGCAATTATGTATTTATCCATCTATGGGGTATTCAGGGAGCTGTGTTGACTTCATTGAGCGGCACCATTTTGTTATTGCTTCTTATATACAGGAATGGATTCAAATTGATTGGTGTAAGATTTTCAGAGATTATACCGTTTAACAATATCCTTCAGGTACTGGTGATTACAATACCGCTGATTTTGTCAGCTGTCATTATGGGTTCTTATATACAGCATCCATTTTATTTTCTGACAATTTTTTTCCCGTATATTGTTTTGTGTTATTTTATTTTTCTAAAGCTGAATTGGTTGGATGTTTATATGGTAAGAAAGATGGTCCTGGGTTTATTTGGCGAAAATAAAGCAATTAGATTGTATGACAGGATCTTTATCTGAAATAAATATTCCTCTAAAAAGTCCCATCGAATTCGCCGACAACTTTGTGTTGTTGGTAGCAGTTGTATTTTTTTATTGTGAATTTGGGATGCACAATTTTCACCACGGCATCAGTAGTTTTCCTCCTATCAATGGTGCTTATATATTAACAGCATATATCCTTACCCGAATACTCGTGGAACCTAAACTATTGTGGCAGGTATTTAATAAGGGTCTGGGGATTTGGTTGATCCTTGCATTCATTTTTCTTTTGTTCAATTATATTTTGACAAAAATCATGTATGGTAACTTGTATGAAAGAGATCGGAAGAGCACACGTCTGAACTCCAGTCACCAGATCTGATCTCGTAT
>CALJKQ010000058.1 GCA_937973565.1 uncultured Saprospiraceae bacterium
ACGACGGTATTTGGCATCATATTGCGGTTACAAGAAAAGCTTCAAATGGAGAGATAAAACTCTATGTAGATGGCATATTAGATGGGGTATTAGCGAGTTCTTCTGCAACGGGAGATATCTCTTATCGCGACAACAGGCCTACTTCTCAATCCAATAGTGATCCATTTCTGGTTCTGGGTGCAGAAAAGCATGACTATCCGGGTTCTCTTTATTATAGCGGCTGGATGGATGAGTTGCGCGTTTCCAATGTTATAAGGTATAATGCAAATTTTAGCGTTCCGCAGGAGCCATTTTCTGTAGATCCCCAAACAATGGCACTATATCACTTCAATACTGGCACAGGGCTGGATATATGGGATGTATTAAATCTATCCAACGGCATTATGAAGCCAGGAGGTTCCCCTGTTGGACCCGTTTGGTCTCCGGAAACTCCTTTTAACTGCAACAATGTTGTTACAAATACCAACAATAGTGGTGCAGGAAGTTTACGAAGAGCCATCTTATGCGCAGAAAATGGTCATACCATCACATTTGATCCCATTCTAAGTGGGCAAACCATCACCTTGAATAATAAAATTGTCATTGACAGAGATCTTCAGATTCACAATAATCTTTCACAAGTCGTCTATCTGGAAGCCAATAATGACACCTCAATTGAAATATTAAATGGAAAATCAGTGAGCATAAAAAATCTGCAGATTACAACCACACATAGCACCTTGCCTGCTTTGAAAAATGCCGGCATTACCCAGCTGAACAATTGTAATGTAAAGAGAAACATAGCCACCGGTTCCTCCGTGTTAGTTAATACTGGCAGCCTTACTTATATTGGTAATAATCAAATATCGCCGGATTAAGTTATTAGAGCTGGTCTTTTAAATTTTGTAAATCAGTCCTCAATTTAAGCAACTCAGATTCCAACGACTGTAATGTTGTACTTGTTTTTCCATTGTTTTCTTTTTGGCTTAACACCTTTCTGCTGCCTTCGATGGTGTAACCCTGATCTTTAAGCAAGGTTTTGATTTCGTTCAACAATTCAATATCCGAGTTTATATAACGACGCTCTCCACCGCGCAATTTTTGCGGTTTTAATTGTGGAAATTCTTTTTCCCAATGGCGAAGGGCACTTGTCTTTACGCCCAGCATTTCTGCTACTTCACCGATGGTATAATAAAGTTTCATTTAATTCAAATTTTACAACAAAGTAACGATAGTTTATTCAAATACTTCTTTGGCTACTTTAAAAGTATTGCAGTGTGCATTCAGGATATCTTTAAGATTGGGCGAATAACCTCCACCCATGGTAATCGCCATTGGTGTTTTTCTGTCATGAGCAGCTTGTAATACAATCCGATCTCTCTTCATGCATCCTTCCCGACTCAGGTTCAATCTCCCAAGTTTATCGGTCTTTAAAACATCTACGCCGGCCTGATAAAATATAAATTCCGGTTTGAAATTATGGAGAACAGATTCGATGGCTTGTTCCAGAATGCTGTGATAATGTGCATCTGATGTTCCATCCGGTAAGCCAATATCAAGATCTGATTTTTCTTTCCTTAAAGGATAATTTTTTTCCCCGTGTATACTTAGGGTAAATACCCTCTCATCTTCGGCAAAGATGCTGGCTGTGCCATTGCCCTGATGCACATCTAAATCTACGACCAATATTCTTTTGATGAAATGTCGGTCCAGTAAAATATTGGCCGAAATGGCTATGTCATTGAAAATGCAAAACCCTTCTCCATGATCTTTATAAGAATGATGGGTGCCTCCGGCAATATTCAAAGCTACTCCACAATCCAGGGCATAGACGCTGCTCATATAGGTGCCCATAGCAATGTGCCTTCCTCTTTCAACCAGCAAAGGTGTCATTGGAAAACCGATGTTTCGTATCTCTTTGGCAGAAAGTTGCTGATGCGTCAACTTATGCCAATAACTTTCTGAATGGGTCAATAAGATATCTTCGGCCGCCATTGCCGGAGGTGCAAAAAAATGCTGCTCTCCAAATACGCCTTCATAGATAAGCTGTTCTCTTAGCAGACCATACTTCTCCATTGGAAATCGATGTCCTGCAGGCAAAGGATATTCATAGATGGGATGATACGCAATTTTTATCCCCACCTCTTCATGCTTTCGTAATATTCCAGGATCAGGGGATCTACAATGATGTCCCTGGGTTGAATGGCCTTCTTCAAATATATTCCACCCAACCGTCTGCAGCGCGATAATGCCACATAGGTTTGGCCGGCCTCAAATGCTCCTGCCCCCATGTCTATAGATACTCTGTCAAAAGTCTTACCTTGACTTTTGTGAATCGTTATGGCCCAGGCCAACCTCAATGGAAATTGGGTGAAACTGCCTGTGACATCTGCGTTTATCTTGGTGGGATCCAACAAATCCGGCCTGTATTTGATGTTTTCCCAACTCATTCTCGAAACTTTTATGGTCTTTTCCTGGCCATGCTCATCCATGATATCCACCAACAATTCGTCTTCCTCTATATGCTTTAATATGCCCAGGGTACCATTTACAAATTGTTTCTGTAAGTCATTTTTTACAAACATAACCTGAGCTCCTCTCTTCAACAACAGTTGAGATTCTGTAGGGAAAAACGAAGGTTGAAAGTCACCTTCGATTCTGGCAGTGAAAATAAAGGGCTTGTCTTCGAGACGTTCGAGGGCTTCTTTATTGATCTGATCTGCCGTTGCATTTCGGGCGCATAGATTAATTAAATACTGGATATCCCGGGGTGGACTGACCACTCTTTCATTCAGTTCCATCAAATCATCGTAGTCAAAACTCCTTTGTCGGATGTTGTCCAATAATCTGATAAAATGCCTTTCATCTTGTCTGAATACCTGATGCAATTCGATCATATTGAGTTCTCTGCCCCCATCAAAAACTTTGGCAGAAAAAAAATAGGGACTGTCATAATGCTCCCTGAAATACTGCCTTTCAAAATCAGATGAAATAACCGGTGGCAGCTGAAACAGATCGCCAAAAAATATCATTTGAACACCACCGAAAGGAATGTCCCTGTTTCTTTGAATCCTTAAGAAAAGATCGATGTTGTCCAATAAATCTGCCCTCACCATCGATACCTCATCAATGATAATGCCATCAAATTGATTGAAAAAACGATAGTCTTTTCTCCTTACAATTTCTGATTTGTCCAACATCCGGGGAGGAAAACCAAAAAAGGAATGTATGGTTTGTCCCCTTACATTTAATGCAGCAATCCCCGTAGGAGCAAGAATGGCAAACTTTTTTTGGGTGGTATTTCTAAACAGCTGGAGTAAGGTAGACTTACCGGTACCCGCTTTTCCAGTAATAAAAAAATGTTCGGAACTCTGTTCAAGTTGATTGAGTACATCAACGTACTCCTTGTTCAATGATAACGGTTGTTTTGCTTTGAGGTCCAATCTACCAATGCTTCTATTGTCCCTGGAACTTAATCCAAATGAACTTCCATTTCATCTACACCTACTATTCTCACAGATATATTTTCTTTTAAGGTGGTAGCCAGGGACAATCCTACATAGTCAACACTGATGGGAAAGTGTTTGTGCTTCCTGTCAACCAAAACGGCCACTTCTATTTTATAAGGGAGTAAGTTCATCAAGGGTTTGCATGCATAAAAAATCGTCCTCCCTGTGTTGGCAACATCATCGACAATGATGATAACCTTGTTTTGTATATCTTCAAGCTCCGGTTCAAATACCACATCCGAAGCAAGGGGATTGGCAGGGTTGAGTCTTATACGCCTTACCGTTACCTGGGTATCAATAATTTTTTTAAGCTTTTTTTCAAGCAAACGCGCAAACCCAAAGCCGTTGTTGTTGATCCCTGCCAAAATGATCTCAGCTTGCTCAAAATTATTTTCAGCAATCTGATAAGCCAGACGCTGGATCTTTTGTTTTACGGCAGCATCATTTAAAATTACCATGGAATCCGATTATAATGCCTGAATGATATCGTATTGTGTGACGATGTGGTTAGCCCCCATATTATCTTTCACAATTACTGCAGGATGTGATTTGGAAATGTATTTATTCAATTCTTTTACCGGCATATCCAGAGACACAACAGGAAAGGCAGGATCTAAAATCTCACCTGCAGGGGTGTCTGCATTTTTGAGCGGATTGTTCAAAATATGCTCCAGAATTTTGGACTCTGTAATAGAGCCTATCATATCGTCTCCATAACTAACGGGCAGTTGAGATATGTCATTGGCTTTCATCAACTTTAATATGTCTTTTACTTTTTCAGTCTTGTCTACGGAAATAAAGTTTTTAGTCACTTTTTTATTGAGTACATCCCTTACCTTCAATTCCACATCCAGGAAACCCCTTTCACGCATCCAGTCATCGTTGAATATTTTACCGATGTATCGACTGCCATGATCATGAAATATGATAACTACCACATCATCTGCTGTAAATCTGTCTGCCAGCTGGTGAGATCGGAAGAG
>CALJKQ010000059.1 GCA_937973565.1 uncultured Saprospiraceae bacterium
AAATTGGACATAATTTATATCGAAATCATAAAATACAATAAGCTTAAATTGAAATGATTTTAAATTTGGTGTGTCATTTTTTACACCAATAACTCCTCCAATTTTCTCTTCCATTTCTCCCAATCTTTCATTTCTCTGGTTTGAAGTTCAAAAAATTCATGTGAGTGATTGAGGTGTACCAAATGGCACAACTCATGGATAATTACATATTCAATGCATCCTTTTGGAGCTTTTATCAATTCGGGGTTTAAAATGATTTTTCCTTTAGGGGTGCAGCTCCCCCAACGTGTGGGCATCTCCCGTAATACAATTGAACTAGGCTGTACTTTGTGTCTTTTAAATTTTTCGATCAGTGGAGCTGCTATTGTACTTAACTTTATTTGTGCATGATTCAAATACCATTCGGATAATAATGCTTTTGCCCTTGATTTGTTAGTTGCTGTAACTTCTATGAATTTACCTATCAGTTTTACCGATTCCTCTTTGCCAATTGAAATTCGCAATCGGTATTGCCTGCCTAAATAAAGATGGGTCTCGCCACTAACATATTTTTTGGGCGGCGACTTTGGATGGAAGGAAAGGAAATAACTCTGCTGTTTCAGTATCCATGGTGCTTTTTTTATAAGTTTTTCTTTAACCCTCGCAATAGAGGTATTTACCGGTGCCTTGACCAAAACCTCCATTTCCGGGGTCACCGTAATGCCAAGGGACTTTCTCTCAGAATATGACACACTAAATTGTATCGTCTTACTGCCAAACTGTATTGCCGATACCATTATTTGTACCGGATTTTAGCTACATCGAGACAGTCTTCGGCTATTTTGTCCATTTCGTTGAATGATAATTCTACATTGTATTTGTCCCTGACTTCATCAATCAAATAATCTCCTATTTCGATAAGCAACTTCCCTGTTATGTTTGATTTATATTGCCAGTCAACAATAGGTGTCCCATTGTCTATAATTGATTCCTTAAGCAGATTGTCAATATGAATAGCCGTTGCCTGTGAAATCTCTTTGCAGTCCAGTTTGTCCTTAATCTTATCAGACAATGCCTCAAATACCAAACCGTAAAATGCTTTGGCAGCATCTCTTTCTCTAAGTACATCAGGAACATCATCATCCGTGTTTGCCAATACATGGTTCATGATGTCTTGCACTCTGCTCAGATATTGTGCTTCATTGATTCGTTTTGCCTCATAGTCAGCAATTGTTTCCTTGAGCATCTGAGAGAATTTTTTGTAGAAAGCTGGATCTTCATCCATTTTCTCGGTAATGTGTTTTGCTGTTCTGCTTGCGATTATATCTGCTTTTGCGGCCTTACCTATGGTGTTTTCTACTTCTTGCTGGAATTGGTTTTTATCAAAGATATTGACCAATTCTGTAATGGTTTCAATTTTTTCAGAAGTAATGTGGGTATCTATAAGTTTCTGAATCTGACCTTCATATTGTCTGTAATCTATTTCATCGCTATATCTCTTAACTACTGCCAAACGTAGTTTTAAAAACATGGTTAGGTCCTCTTTGTAGCGCGTGATCACCTTTTCCTCCACTTCTTGATGAAATTGCATGGCAGAAAGCGCCAATTTTAAACTTCTCGCAAATGCCGCCAGTTTATCATAAAACAAAACTCTTATAGACTCATCTTTCAATAATTGCTGATATGCTTCCGCATCCCTTTTATTGGTTATGGTTTTGAAAATATCCCAGAGGTCTGAATGCTTTTGTGGCAGTTTATTTATTTCATCAAGTATATTTGTTAATGTACCAGATAAATCTTCTTTATCAAATTCCTCTAAAGACGAATACAATTGCAGTGCATTGTCCAAATTTTCAATTACTCCATAATAGTCGATTATATATCCAAACTCTTTATCCGGATAGATGCGGTTTACCCTGGCGATGGCCTGTAATAATTTATGACCTTGTAAATTCCTGGTCAAGTATAAAACTATGTTTTTGGGTTCGTCGAAGCCTGTAAGTAGTTTGTCAACTACAATGATAATTTCCGGATCCCTTTGATTTTTGAAGCGGTTAATGATGTTTTTTTCATAACTTTTGGCATTGCCGTGCTCCTCCATCATTCGTTTCCAAAATTGATTTTCCTTTTGTGTGGAGCTTGCAAATGCACTGTCTTCGCCTTCACGTTCGTCAAGAGAGGAAATCAATACTTCAGAACTTACAATTCCTATTTCATCTAAAAATTCTTTGTATTTAATGGCACTCAACTTTTTGTCACATACCAATTGACCTTTGAATGGGGTCTTGCCCTGCCAATTGTCACGAAAATGACGACTGATGTTCCATGCAATCAATTGCATTTTTTGTTCGGCTGAATTTAAGTGATCGTAGCGCGCAAATTTTTTCTTTATATCTGCCCTTTGGTATTCTGTTAATGGTTCAGCAACCATTCCAAAAAAGGTATCAATTGGACTGGCATTTACCTCTTGCAGTGCCAATCTTCCTTCGTATAACAATGGAACAACAGCTTTGTCTTCTACAGCCTGATCAACAGTGTAAGCATCGATCATTCCACCAAATTTTTGAGCAGTGCTTTTGTCTTTTTTGAACAAAGGCGTTCCTGTCATCGCAATGTAACAAGCATTGGGCAGGGTCTTTTGCATATCAATGTTGAACGTGCCATGCTGGGTCCGGTGACCCTCATCTACTAAAACAAAAATATCATGATTTTTTAAGGGCTGCGTGATTTTCCTGACCGCAGCTACAAACTTATTGATGATGGTGGTAATTACCGCGTCACTCTTACTTTCCAACAATTCTACCAATCGCTGCCCTGTAGTCGCGTTTTCTACATATTTGCCACATTTACGGAAAGTACCTGTAATTTGGTTGTCCAGATCAGTACGATCCGTAACCAAAACTATTTTTGGATTCAGGATGCTTGGTTCCATTGCAATGGCTTGTGCCAGCAATACCATGGTTAGTGATTTACCACTACCTTGAGTATGCCATATGACGCCCCCTTTGCGTTTTCCATTTTCAACGGTTTTTATGCGGTTTATGGTTTTTTTTATGGCAAAAAACTGTTGGTATCGCGCTATTTTCTTTTCTCCGTTGTCAAACAAAATAAAATTAAAAACAAGATCCATTAATCGTTCTGGTCTGCACAGACTGTACAAATATTTGTCTTGCTCTGTTGGCAAAATCTCTTCCTTTTCAAGGGCATCAAAATATTGGCGTACATATTTGAATCGATCAGAAAACAACTGCTCTTTGACTGAATTAGCAAGTGGCTGATTTTTAAATGACTTCAGTTTGTTTTCGTAATTGCGCTCTTCTTCATCATTGTTGAATTTCTCTTTCCACTTTGCCCAGAATTTTTCAGGTGTTGCATTGGTACCATAAGCAGCTTCTTGTGTGGCAATACTCAATATCAATTGTGAATACACATACAGGCTGCGAATTCCATCTTCTTGCTGATTTCGCAAATGCTGACTGATGGCCTGTTTTAATGGCTCTTTCATGTCGGGTCGCTTGCACTCCATAATACAAAGAGGAATGCCATTGACAAACAACACCAAATCTGGCCGGTAATGCTCCTTACTGGTGCTGCGCATTACGTTGTATTCTTCACTTACATGGAATACGTTGTTGCCGATGTTTTTCCAGTCGATATATTGAAGCGTGAAACTTTTTTTGTCTCCATCTACCGTTTGTTCCAAAGCGTGGCCCAGGGTAAGCAGATTGTAGGCTTTTTCACAGGTTGCAATATAGCCTTGGTTCATGGGAAGGGTTTTCAATGCCAAAATGCCCCGTTCTATGTTTTCATCTGTGAAAAGTGTGGTTTTGGTGGCACTGACTTTAATGCTGTTGATCTCCCTTAGCTGCTTGCGCAATACATCCTCCAGCAATACATTGTTGGTTTTGCCACCTCTTTGTCTATCGGCTTCTGCCGGACTCAAGTAGGTATAACCCAAATTCACCAGCATTTGTATTGCCGGAATCTGGCTTATATGGTTTTCTTTAAAACTGGGTGTTTCCATTAGTTTCTTATTTGATGGTCATGTATAGAAAATTGTAGTTTTCTTTCCATGAGGTGTAAATCATGTGCGGTTTTTGCCTGTTTTCTTTACATAAATTCCTTTTTTAGCGATTTTATGTCATATTCGATTCTTAGTAGATCATCTACTAAAACAATTTAATCTATGCATTTCTCTAAAATATGTATAGGAAAGGCCAGTTTTCTATACATGTTTTACCTGATTCACGTTTGAAAGCAGTTTTTATAAGTAGGTATTAATGTAATTACTCATTTCTATTAATTATTTATAGAGATTCGGATGCCCGATACAGAGAATTGGAATTTTTCCTTTCTAGAGCCAATACAAAGAATCCTGAGTTTAATACAAAGAATTGAAAATCAGCACAAAATCGATCTATAATGCTGTTTGTCAAGATCTTATGACAATTACACGCATAAAACAGCACCTTTCGTAGCATCAATACAAAGAAAAATATCTTCTCTAATGTAAGCTTCAATAGCTCGTTTTGCATTGGCTTACAGATATTCATTACCGGAATATAGATAATTAGCTGTTTTTCCATTTCTTCTAATTGATTTTCTAATAATTCTTCTAATAAGATTACTAATTACTCTTGATCTATTAGAACCCATTTAGGCATTATAAATATTTCTTTGTTTTCAATTTTTGTAATGAAATCACCTACTTTAATACCGGCTTTTTCAGCACTGCTTTCTTCTATCACTTGATTTACATATACACCATCTACTTTGTCAAGTTGGTATGCACTCACTTGTTCGGGGGTTGCATCTTTCATATTGATATACCCAACACCCAAATAAGCACGTTGTACATTGCCATAAGTCATCATATCAGCGACTACTTTTTTTACTATGTTTGAAGGAATGGCAAATGAGTAACCCGCATAAGATCCTGTTGGAGAGGCAATCGCTGAATTGATGCCGATAAGTTCGCCTTTTGCATTCACAAGGGCACCACCACTATTGCCCGGATTTACCGCGGCATCCGTTTGTATAAAACTTTCGATAGGCGCATTACTACCACTGTTTTTGTTGATGCCAATATTGCGGTATTTAGCACTTACAATTCCTGCTGTTACTGTGGTTTCAAGGGTAAGGGGGTACCCAACTGCAAGCACCCATTGCCCAAGTTTTACATCATCTGAATTGCCAAATAATAGATAGGGCAAATTTTTTCCTTCTATTTTAAGTACTGCTATATCGCTACTAGCATCACTTCCAACTAGTTTAGCTTTATAGGTTTGTTTATTGCTAAGGGTAACCGCTATTTCGTCTGCT
>CALJKQ010000060.1 GCA_937973565.1 uncultured Saprospiraceae bacterium
ATTCATCTAAGGGTTTACAAATTTATCACAAGCCAGATTACAACAATCATTTGAACCTGAGTTGTTTAGATTAAACTGGAGTTTTCATTGTATCGCACATTTCCTTGCGGCCAATTTAAACTTTGATCTTATTTGTTTTTTTTCGACCACGCAACTGGGTTGTCAACTATATATTTTGAAATCCTTTGAAAGGATATTTCATCCCGTATAATATGGTCATAATACCGCGCCTGCCATTTAAATTCCGGATAAATTAAACGCGCAGACCTGGTAACCGATATTTTAAAACCACGAACTAAGGACGGTAAATTTTTAGATTGAGGTCCGAATTTATTTTTAGGACCGATCGTTGGACCGCAATGCATTGCGGTCCAACGATCAGAATTAAATTCATTGTATCCAATTCCAATTATAGCGTGAAAATGATCAGGCATTACCACAAATTCTCCTTTGGTCAAATTCATATCGGGACGCATTTGGAAAGTATTCAGCCATTCTTCGCGTGCAATTTCTCCTATTTTAGACAACACCATTTCGCCTTCAACTACATCACCGAACCAAGATATTCGGTTGTGGGTGCATAAGGTTATAAAATAATGGGCGTGCCAACCATAATTCCAAAATTTAGCTCTGGTGGTACCATTACGGTATTTGTTTTGATATTTATCCATTCATTTGCGTTCTATTGGCAAATTAATGGTTTTCAGCTTATGGGGTGGATATTTATTTTCCTAATTCCAAAAATCAATGATACCAATCAACCCATTTAAAGCCCTCCTGCGTGTCCCTTCCTTCCAAAACCTCAATTTTTATACCTTTGCAGCACAATAACTTCCAAATGCCAAAATTTTTTTTCTTCCTGTTTGCTCTCTGTTTATTTGCCTTCTCCTGCAAGGAAAAGGAAGACGCTGTTGACGTTTCCCATATCCAGGCCAGTGCCGAAATTGTACGGTTTGACCAGGCCCTGTTCTCGCTGGATACAAACCGATGGGAGGCTTCGTTGGGAGAATTAAAGTCCAGGTATCCACATTTCTGGGGTATTTACAGCAAGCACATCCTACCCTTGACTCCGGATAGCAGCCAATATGACAAGGCTTTGCTGGCATTCGTAAAGGATAGACAAATTCGCCAGCTGTACGATACTACACAGTTATTAGTGGGCAAGTTGGACCGATATAAAGAGAAAACAACGGAGGCATTTAAAACGGTGAAGTACTACTTTCCAAAGTTTGTGGAACCTACCATTTATACATTTATCTCTGAGTTTGGCTTTCAGAAATTTATTTTCAGCGACGGCAATAAAGATGGTATTGGCATTGGCCTGGAAATGTTTTTGGGCAGCAGTTATCCCTACAAAGCCATTGATCCTACCAATCCCAATTTTTCAGCCTACCTCACCCGTACATTCGACAAACAATATTTGACCAAAAAAACCATAGACCTCATTGTTGATGACATCGTAGGCTCACCCGGTGGGGTAAGGCTCTTGGATTATATGGTGTACAATGGCAAAAAACTCTACCTTTTAAAAAAATTCCTTCCTTCAGAGGCTGATTCTGTGATTTTTGAATATACCCAGAAACAAATGGACTGGGTAGTCGATAATGAATTGGAAATGTGGTCTTTTTTTACGGAACAAAACCTGGTGTACGAAACAAATGTAATCAAGATTAATAAATACATCAACCCTTCACCGGATTCTCCGGGTATGCCGGCAGATGCGCCCGGGCAAACAGCCAACTACATCGGCTACCAAATGATCAGGGCTTATATGGAAAAGCAGCCCAATACAACACTGGATCAACTCATGGCAGAAAAAGATGCACAACGCATCCTGGAAGTATCAAAATATAAGCCGAAACGATAAACCTAATGGGCCTTCCACCTGAGTCTTCTGAGGTATAATAAACGCAGCACAAGGGCTCCGATTATGGTAAGTCCTCCAATCATAGGCAAAAGGCCGGGTACTTCCCCATAACCCACCATTACCCATAAGGGATTAAACAAAGGTTCCAGCAAAGATATCAAAGCGCCTTCGATGGCTGTAATGTATTTTTGACCGTAAGTAAAAAGCAAAAAGCCAAGACCCAACTGGATAAAACCCAAAAATAAGAGCATGGCATTTTCCTCCATAGATGGCAGTGGATTTTGTATAAACCAGGGACTGGTTATGACCACCACAAATATATTGCCCAGGAAGATGCCGCCAGTCTGGTATTCAAAGGCGTTTCGTTTTTGACTGATGAGAATACCCGCCAGTGCCAGTCCGGATAACATAGCTATGTAAACTCCGGGATTGCCCGCCGAAAGATCAAAGCCATCGATGAGAAAAAGCGCCATGCCTGCAAAACAAAGCACCACCGTGAGGATATCAATTTTCAGCAGCTTTGTCTTGAGCAGCAGGGGTTCCAGCAAGAGCACATAAGCCACGCCCGTTGATTGCAGAAAGATGGCGTTGGCAGCAGTGGTAAGTTTGGTGGCACTTACAAAACACAACAACAAAGGTGCATAAAAACAAGCCGACAGTACGCTTCTCCTGTTGATCATAAAAGCCTTCTTGCCAAAATAGAGCAGAAAAAAAAGTGACGTATAAAGGCTTCTGTAAAATAAGATGGTAAAGGCATCCTGTGGAAGTAGCTTTACCAGCAGTCCTCCCGTACTCCAGAGCAATGCTGCCAATACCGATAGAAAAATGCCTTTGTTGCGGTCTTCGTGTAACAAGCTTCTGATTTTGGTATTACAAGGTAGGAATTATTGCTGATAGCGCCTTTGAATTCTGGGGGCAATCCTGCACAATATTTCGTAAGGTATGGTTTCGCATACTTCGGCCATGGACTCAATCGGCAGCTCTTTGCCAAAGAGGATAACATCGTCTCCCTCCTGAACATGAGGAGCATGGCTAAGGTCAACCATCGACAGATCCATGCATACATTACCTATAACCGGAACTTTTGTGCCACGAATCATCACTTCGTACCGACTGTTGCCACACCTTCGCATAAAGCCGTCGGCATATCCGATGTTGAGTACACCCATGGTCATCGGTGATTCCACCTTGTGTCGGCGGTTGTAGCCGACGTAATCACCGGCTTGCAGCTTTTTAATCTGGATAACCCTTGCTTTGAGGGTATGGACTTTTTCCAGTTTGTTTTGAGCTACACCGGATGTATCGATGCCATAGAGCCCAAGACCAAGGCGGACAAGATCAAAATGATATTCCGGGAAACGAACAATCCCGGCAGAATTGAGCAGGTGCTTTTTGGGTTGATAGCCCAGTACACCTACTATACGCGCATAGTAATCGAGATAACGCCTTGCCTGCAAATGGGTGAATACATCATCGGCCTCATCTTCGCTGCTGCTAAGGTGTGAAAAAATGCTGATGATGTTGAGCTTGTATTGCCTGAGAATCGACAACAATTCATCCAAGTCTTCTTCCCGGAAACCGAGTCTGCTCATGCCGGTGTCGAGTTTGAGGTTGATGCCCAATGAATGCAGTGCTCCCTGACGGAATTGAATAAACTCCCTCAACTGGGCAAGACTATATATCTCCAGATCGAGGCGGTGGTCGAGCAGCATTTGAAAACTACCGCTATCCGCATTCAGCACGGTAATAGGCAAAGTAATACCCGCCTTCCTCAGTGCGGCCCCCTCGTCTGCAAAAGCTACACCGAGGGCATAAACACCTTTGTGCTGCAACAGCTTGGCGATTTCTTCACTGCCGGCACCATAGGCACTTGCCTTGATGATGGGCATTAATCGCGTGCTGCTTTGCAACATAGAACCATAGGTCGACAAGTTGTGTTCGATCGCAGCCAGATCAATTTCGAGGCTCACCGTGTGGCTTTGACTCGACAAGAGGTTATATACTCTTTCAAAGCCAAACTTGCGCGACCCTTTGACAAGGATAATGGCATGCTGGGGCTCATGCGATTGCAGATAGGAAATCAGTGATTGGGTGTCGGAAAAGAGGCGTGTATTTTCGGGAAGTTGATCAACTTGCCAGTGGTTGCCTGCCAGCCAGACTTCATCTGCTTTCGAAGCGGCAATCAATGAAAATATTTCGTTTTACTCCATAGCGACGCTGCCGTCCAATGCCGGCATGGATGGAGACAACATGGACGCCAGACGGCTTGCACATCTGCGCCGTTCGATCGAGGCCGATGTCGCGCGCGGCCTCGCGCGTCAGCCCGCGCAGCAGGATCCATTGGCGGGGTGGGCGCGCGGGCATCTCAGTACCACGCCGCCAGGGCATCGGCCCGGCGCTGTCGGGCAAGATCCTGGCGGCGCTCGAGCGGCTCG
>CALJKQ010000061.1 GCA_937973565.1 uncultured Saprospiraceae bacterium
GATGTTTTAAATGAACTTTCATTTTTACGTCCTTGAGGAGCAGATTTTGTTGATGATGCTGTAGATTTATCATTTCCTTGTTGTAAATCATACGTTCGACGTTTTTCAGTATCACTCAATGTTGCATAAGCCCGATTGATTTCTTTAAATATTTCTTCATGTGTTGCTCCAATGACAAACATCGTATTTTCCGGGCTTCCATATTCCATTACTCTTTCTATCACCAATTGATACAATGGTTTTTTATGAGTTTTTAAAAATTGAAAATCTTTAGAACCTTTGTTAGAAGTAAGCCCCAACACGATGACCCATTTGTTTTTTATTTCTAAAAATGGTTGAATGGAATCTTCTCCCATGTATGGTGCAACCGTGATAGAATCGAAAGGCATATTTTCTAAAAAAGCTTTGGCATACATGAGGGAAGTATTCCCAATATCGCCTCTCTTGGCATCGGCAATGGTAAAACAATGGTCGGGTATCAGATTTACTATTTTTTCCAACGTGTACCATCCCTTGGGTCCCAGGCACTCGAAAAATGCAAGATTGGGTTTATAGGCAATAGCCAAATCACTGGTCTGCTCAATGATTTGTTTACAAAATTCAAAAATAGGATCCTCAAAATCCAGCAAATGCGCAGGAATTTTATGGATGTCCGGATCAAGGCCAACACACAAAAAACTTTTTTTGGTCCTGATGTTATTGGTAAGTTGTGCTTTGGTCATCTCAGCCCACTCTTATCATGCCATTGATGGCCTCTACATTTCTTATCTCTGGCACCCTGCTCCTGATCGCTTGCTCCACACCTGCCTTCATTGTCATAGTACTCATAGAGCAGAATTCGCAGTTGCCAAGCCATTTAACCTTGACTGTCAAATCATCTGTAATCTCGATCAACTCAATATTACCTCCATCAACAGCCAGATGAGGCCTGATGTCTTCAAGCGCATGATTTACTTTCTCCAATAATTCAGCTGTTACTGACATCCAATAGATTTATGAACAAATGTAATAAATTATAGATACTGCACCTATTTAAACAACATGGGTTATTGATGAAAGTTGCAAAAAAGGTAAGGGATAAATGTTCTACCGTGAAAAAACCAACCTTGAAGCTGCGCCATCTTTATTGGCAATTGTTACAATATAAATACCTAATGGCCAGTGACTTTGGTCAATACTGAGGATTTTATTGCCATAGGCTGGTACATTTAAACTGCTTCTGTAATAAATCTGACCAATTGTGTTTGAGATAATCAAATCATAGGCACCTTCATCCGGTGTCAAATATTCAATTTGTAAGACACCCGATACCGATTTTAAGTTCAAAATCGATAATTCTCCCTTGGGTGAAGGAAGTAACAGTTTTCCATCACACGGGTCGTCCATTAAGGCAAGTGCAGCCTCACCATTCAAATAACCACCGTACCTTGTTTGATCTTTAAGTTCCGAAGTCTGGGTAAGGCCATTTAAAAGCGCATCTTTCACTGCCAGGGCAGCGGCGGCTTTGTCTTGATTTATCAGTTCTGCAAAAGCTTCACAAGGTGTTGAAAACAGCAAAGCAATGGTTCCTGCAACCATGGGACTGGCCGCCGAAGTTCCTGAAAACTCTTTGACATAGGTATTGTTTTTGGCAAGGGTATAAATATCTTCTCCGGGGGCTGCCATAGAAATGTATTTTGTGCCGAAACCCGCCCTGAATACTTTCTTTCCAGAGGGATCGATGTTGGTGGTGGATATAAAATAAGGGGAAGTACACGTACTAGGCATGTCACCGATAACATCTACATTCACCGGTTCATTGTCTGTAGCCCCAACACTCAGCACCCCTTCTGCCCCCAACAAATCATACATGGCACACCATTGTTTGTAAGGTTCTTCATTGCCCCAGGCTTTGGATATGCCCCCTGAATAATTTGTCACTACTATGAAGGCTCCTTTTTCTCCCTTACTGCTCAAATACATCTTTTTCATTTTGAGTACGTAAGAGTAGGCCATGATAATCTCGTCCAGTTTATTGACACCATAAATGGGGAGAATTTTTATTTTCCAGTTGATGCCGGAAACGCCCAATTGATTGTTGCCTAAGGCCCCAATGATGCCGGAAACACCGGTACCATGGTTTTGCGCTATAGCCGTACCGTTACCTGTGTCTATATTGTATCCTTTAAAGTCATCTATATAACCATTGCCGTCATTGTCAATCTTATCGTTGGGTATTTCTTTGGTGTTGGTAAAAATGTTGTCAGCAATATCCTCATGGTTGATATCAATACCGTCATCAAGAACAGCTACAACGATTTCTTTTTTATCAAAGGTGATGCCTCCTGTAGTAATATCCCAAATCTTGGGGATTTTAGCAAATTCGAGCGCCCATTGCTGAGTGTAAAATACATCGTTGGGTTTTTGGCGATTGCTCAAAAATTGGTTGTTGGACAACAACCTGCAACTTTCGTTTTTATGGATCAATGCTTTGAAATCTTCAACTTTATCTTCCGGAACCTGGCAGGCAAATATGCCCAATTCTTCGGATAACAATCTCAGTTGATATAAATCGGCTCTGTCAAAATTTGAAGAAAGATAGGTCTTCAATTTTTGTTCCCCCATGCTGCTTTCAAATATGAAATCATTGCTTATGGATTGAGCCCCAAGACAGAAATACATCATGAAAACAAGGGAAGTGAAAATTGATTTTTTCATATTATTAGTTGTTATCAAGCGTTCAATAATCAAAAATAATGGGTTTCACCGAATGTGGGAAACAATTAACACAATTTTGTCGGAATCATCACCTCTCTTTTTCCATTAATTTTTGCTCCGCTTTTAACAAGTCCTCTGCAGTATCTACACCCACTCCATGGTGGTCGCTGTGAATGCCCTTGATGTGAAACCCATTTTCCAACCATCGCAACTGTTCCAAAACTTCCGCCTTTTCCAGTTTGCTTTGAGGTAAAAGACAAATTTGTTCCAGCGATTTCCGGTCAAAACCATACATTCCTATGTGCCGGTAATAAGTAGCATGCTTTAGCCAATCTTTGTAAGGATAGTCTCTTTGTGCCGGAATAGCATTTCTGCTGAAGTACAATATCTGATCATCTGTTGTTTTGGTAAGTTTAACCACATTGAAATCAAACAACTGACGATCATCCGAAATGGAGGTATAAAGTGTGACAATACCACTTCCCCCTGTTTTGTAAAAATCGACCATTTCTTGAATGGTTTCCGGGCTGATCATGGGTTCGTCGCCCTGGATATTGATGAAAACATCTGCTTCTTTTACCAGCCCTGCCACTTCTCCAATCCTGTCTGTTCCTGAAAGATGATGGGAGGAAGTCATGATGGCAGTACCTCCAAAATGCGTAACGTGGTCAAAAACCTCTTGATTATCTGTGGCTACCAAGACCTCAGCCACACCATCTACTTTTCGGGCAGCTTCAAAAACCCACTGAACCATAGGCTTTCCGGCTAGTGGCAGTATAACCTTGTTGGGAAGGCGAGAAGAGGCTAGTCTTGCCGGTATGACAATATAAATCTTCAATTTACTTTTTATACCTCATTTCAACCTGGAATCGCGAATCAAGAGCCCCCAGAGATTCGGCTGCTCCTTCTGATAGTACAACATCAATATCATTGCGGTAAGTCTCATCCGGAATTCTGCCTATTACTTTGGCGCGAACACTTCTTTTCAACATTGGATTGTACAATTCAATTACACTGTTGATGGCTGCCGTATTGTGCAGAACATATTTATTGGTATTGGCTCTGTGTCCATGTTGCCAGTAAGCCACACCTTTGTCATTTACCCATACTTCAGCGGTTTCAGCGGGTGCAGAAACCACCCCTTGGTCAGCTTCTTCGGACTTACTATCTGAATTTTTTTCTGATACGACTTTTTTAAATATAGTGGCTTCTTCTTTTCGCGTTTTATTTTTTACAGCCACCACCTTGCCCGTTGAATTTTCTTTTTCTTTCAAAGGCGTATTTACCAGTTGCTTGTTGCCCTTTTCTTTGGCACTGCGCAAATCTATCCACCCTACCAACACTTCTGCCCCCAACTTGAGTTGATTATTCTCCAGTTTGTTGCGCTCATAAAAGTTGTTGATGTCATCTTTCAGGTTCACCTTCACGATTCGATAAGCGGTCTCTCCTTTTTTTATGGTGTAATAAAGTGGTAAAATGCCATCATACTTACCTTTTAAATTTTTCTTTATAATTTGATCAGGGTTTACCGGCACCTGGAGGGTATGGCCTGCTACCAACGTTTGCCCCGAACTCAGGTGGTTTTTCAATCGAAGCTCCGGCAAGGTGCACCCAAAGTATTTACATAAATCTTCCTGCGTGTCTCCCTTTTGGATTGGGTAATACACAAATGGCTTCTGATTTTTATCAAAATCCAATTTCAAATAGGCAGGTCTTTGAGCTCCCAAAGCAACTACGCCTATAAAAAGCCAAACCAGCTGATTGCTTAATTTTGAGACCAATTTCATAATAACCTAAATTTAAACAACAAATATATTACAAATAATTGTAATATCAAAATTTTTCTTTTGAAAAATTATATAATTGACTAAAAATCAGATTCTTGTGAAATCAATTCTCAAACCTATTCCTCCATCCTTACGATTCGGGTGGGTTCCAGGCTTTCATTTCGAATGTACACCTGTCTTGCGAGCTGCTCGCCCAATCTGAGGAAATAGCTTCTTCCCGGATGCCCATCCACTGTAACACATGGCACTCCCTGATCGCTGCCTTCCATGACTGCCTGCACCAGGGGAATCTGTCCCAACAACACTGTTCCGGCTTTTTGGGCCAGGTTTTTACCCCCACCCTGTCCAAACAGAAAATATTTGTTTTCAGGCAATTCTGCCGGTGTAAACCATGCCATGTTTTCTACTACCCCCAAAACCGGTACATTTACATTGGGCAGCATAAACATATTCATTGCTTTAACAGCATCGATAACTGCTACCTGCTGCGGAGTCGTCACCATTACTACCCCTGTTACGGGAATGGTTTGTACAAGAGTAAGTTGCACATCTCCTGTACCGGGAGGCAGGTCTATGATGAGATAATCCAATTCGGGCCAAAGGCAATCCTGCAGAAATTGGCGGATAATGCCACCCAATCTGGGACCTCTCAAGACAATTGCCTGATCTTCTTCTACAATAAATCCAATGGACATTACCGGAATACCAAAAGCTTCCAAAGGCACGATCTTGTGTTTTCCGTACAGCACTTCTATTTTGGGTCTTTGTCCTTTTAAACCCAGCATAGTGGGTATCGAAGGACCGTATACATCTGCATCCAGAATGCCTACTTTGGCACCCAATTCTTTTAAAGCCAACGCCAGGTTGACGGAAACAGTTGATTTGCCGACACCTCCTTTACCGGAACCAACCGCTATAACATTTTTTACTTGCGGAAGAACGGTATTGGACGGCGCTTGATCTGAGGTTATTTTTAAGTGGATGTCAACGTCTGCTTCCGGGTAAATTTGTTGCACCGCTTCCATGCAGGCAAAGTTGAGTTGACTTTTGAGGTTTTGGTCGTTGCCGGGCAGTACAATCGAAAACTGTATGTGATTTCCTTCTATTCTCAGATCTTCAACCATCTTGGCCTGAATGATGTCAAGTCCGGTTTTAGGGTCTTTTATGTTCCTTAGTGCTGAAACAATTTTATTTGAATCCATCATTTATCTTACAAATCTATTTATCCATGAATTTTTGAGTGGTACCAACCATTTTCTTAAAAAAGCTTCTTTGGAAGAGACCAGATGGTCGAAAAACAGGGTATCGTCGCTGAATGCTCCATTTTGGTAGTGACTCTTCAGTGCATCCAGTTTCCATGCTTTTACTTCATCCTCCTGCAGTGAATAGACCCATTCTCTCTGAAAAAAATCAACGCCGATCAGATTGCCCAAATTTTGTACAAACCGGGAAGATGTATCTATTGAGCATCCACTGGCAGGAGCCATAGATTCATCGACAAAAATAGCCAGGAAACGCCTGTGGAATATATTTCCGTAGGTGAGCAATTCTTTGGAATGGCTTGTCCATTCTTCTAAAAAAGGGTATAATTTTTCCCTAATGACATCCAGCTCCTCATAACTTAATTCGCGTTCAGAGGCAAAAATCCAAACCCTCGAAGTGGGCTCCAGCGCAATTAATTCTCTTACCATGCCTACAAAACAAGTCCTGTGGTTAAATGTTTTGAATGATCATTTCCGAAAGATCGTAGACCATCACTTCATCCTGTTTATCCATGGCTTTCAACCCGTCTGTCAACATGGTAATACACCAGGGGCAATTGGCAGCTATCACTTTTGCACCGCTTTCCAGTGCCTCCTCTGCCCTTTCCAAATTGATTCTTTTATCTCCGGGTTCATCTTCTTTAAACATTTGGGCTCCGCCCGCGCCACAGCATAACCCATTGGCCTTACTCCTTTTCATTTCGTGTAAATCGGCATCCAGGGCTTCGATTAATGCGCGGGGTGCTTCATATTCCCCATTGACCCTGCCCAGGTAGCAGGAATCATGATAGGTTATTTTTTTACCTTTGAATGCCCCCCCACTAATCTTAATTTTTCCAGTGGAAAACAATTGATTCAAATATTGGGTATGGTGCATAACTTCATAGTTACCTCCAAGGGCGGGATATTCATTTTTGAGGGTATTAAAACAGTGAGGACAAGCAGTTACAATGGTTTTTACATTATATGCATTGAGTGTCTCAATATTCTGAAGTGCCAGCATCTGAAATACAAATTCGTTTCCTGCTCGTCGCGCCGGATCACCGGTACACTTTTCCTCCTGGCCCAAAATGGCGAAACGAATGCCTGCTTTTTCCAAAATAGCGCAGAATGATTTGGCTACTTTTTGAGCCCGGGCATCATAGCTTCCTGCACAACCTACCCAGTATAAAACTTCCGGTTGTGCATCTGAACCGGCCCATTCTGACATTGTACGTATCATTGTAGATCTTTGGTTTTATGAATGAATCCATGCATCTCGTTCCTGTGGCACTTGCCAGACACAACCCTGATTTTCAAGGCTTGTAAACATTGGCGTCCATGCTTCAGCGGTCTGCGATTCGGTGAGTACTTCATATCTGCGAAGCTGTAGAATGATGTCAAGTGGGTTAATTAACACCGGACAAGCTTCCACACAGGCATTGCAGGATGTGCAGGCCCGTATTTCCTCACGAGAAATGTAATCAAACAGACTTTTGCCGTCACTAAACGGTTCTGATTTTTCAGCTTTTGATGAAGTGCGCATTTTTTTACCCACCTCAGTTGCGCGATCCCGTACATCCATCATGATCTTCCTCGGAGATAATTTTTTTCCTGTAAGATTGGCAGGACAAACAGATGTGCATCTACCACACTCAGTGCATGTATAAGCGTCCAGAAGATTCTTTTTACTCAAACTAAATATGTCATTGGCTCCGAATACGGGTATTTCATCGGTTACTGCAGGTTCGGGTCCTAAACCAAACATGGATTTTACCTCGGCAGTAATGGTTGGGATATTTTCCATCTCTCCCCTTGATCTTTCAGGCCTGAAGTAAACATTGGGAAAAGCCAGAAAGATGTGAAGGTGCTTGGAATAAGGAAGATAAATCATAAAGCCAAAAACAACCAAAACATGTTGCCACCAACCCAATCTTTCAATAATTTGTAAGGTTGAAACATCCAGACCGCCAAACAAGATGGGACCTGTGATATGGCTGATAGGCAGGGCCACTTGAGGGTAATGTTCAGGTTGCAGGTTTTGCAGCAAATGATCTGCGCCATTCATGGTGAATATCCCAAAAACCAATAAGATTTCGCCCAAAAGAATAATGTTGGCGTCTTGCTGAGGCCATCCAAGTAATTCTGATTTGGTAAATCGCGGTAAACGCAACAAGTTTCTCCTAGCAAGAAAAATGACCGTAGCGACAAGTGCCAATAATGATAAAACTTCTATAAATCCGATAATTACATCATAAAAAACACCCAAATAATGGGCTAAAAAACGATGCGTCCCAAAAATTCCATCGATGAAAATTTCAATGAGTTCAACCTGGGTAAAAAGGAAGGCCAGGTAGATGAAAAGATGAAAAAAAGCAGCGATGGGCCGATCAAACATTTTCTTTTGTCCGAAAGCAATCAGCAAGACGTCCCTCCATCTTTCCGATGGCTTGCCAGAAGAGTCAAATGACTTTCCAAGTTGAATGTTTTGGTAAACTTCCCTGAATGCTTTGAAAGCAAAAAAGAATACTGCTCCCGAAATAATGATGAAGACAATTGAAGCCATTTCCTTGAATCGTGGTTGGGTTGCAAATTAAGCAAAAATGGGGTATTCGCATAAAATTATTTCACGCCAAACGCCAAATTTGGCTAATCTTGCATCTGTTAATTAAAGCTTCTGAAATATGAAATATGACTTAACAGAGTTAGTAAATCGATGCCGAAAGCACGATCGGTTAGCTCAAAAAGAGTTGTATGAAGCTTATAAATCCATATTATTTGGTATTTGCAGGCGTTACCTTCATCGGTGGGAAGATGCCGAAGATGTTCTTACTGAGAGTTTTGTAAAGATATTTTCAAAGATCGAAGATTATTCAGGGGAAGGTAGTTTTGAAGGTTGGATGAAAAAAATTACCGTCAATGAAGCGCTCATGTATTTAAGGAAAAGCAAGATGCACTTCCAGGAATTGGATAATCACCATCTTGCATTTGGAGAAGAACCCAATTATGACGAAAAACTGGAGGAAAAAGATGTTTTGAATTTGCTTGAAATATTGCCTGTCGGCTACAGAACTGTGTTGAACCTATACGATGTAGAAGGATACAAACACAAAGAAATTGCCGACCTCCTCGGCATCAGCATCAATACTTCCAAAAGTCAACTCATCCTTGCGCGAAAGAAAATGAGAGAATTAATAGAGAAAAAATTAAATATTACAAACAACCATTAAAATCATGGCACAAAAATTTAAAACCTGGGCAGAAAGTTACCGTGAAAACCCGAGTGAAAAGGTATGGAATTCTATAGACCAAAGGTTGAATGAAAAGGCCCATGTACCGAAACACAGGATGATCGTATTAAACTTAATGAAAATAGCCGCCATTTTTATTTTTGTTTATGGCTTTTTTACATTGTGGCAAAGAACGGAAAATAACAGCTCTTTTTCTGCTGTGGCAAACGCAGATTTCACCCTTGAACCGCTTGATTTGAATGAGATTTCAGTTTACTGCAACCCACAATACTTATCAGATCTAAAAAATGCTTATAGAAAAAAACAACTCGGGAACTGACCATTTATAGGCTCAATCCTTAAAAACTCCTTAGAATCGCTTAAAAATTGGCTTAAATGTTGCACAATGTGATTGTTCTCACTTTTGAAGAGACAACAATTTCTTATTTTCGGGCTCAAATCAACATGCAACATGTATTCTCGATTGAATATTTTAATCGTACTCACTATTTTTTTAGGTGCTTGCCAGAACGAGCCTAAAATTATCGAAGAGGATGAATTAGTTCAGCTTATTGCTAAACACTCCCCCACAAAGGATATTGATTGGTATATAATGCCGGAAAGCGATGATTTTGCAAAAATTCCCAACCAGGATCCTACCAATAAAATCAATCCTGCAAAGGCGGAATTGGGCAAATTGCTTTTTTTTGAAACAGGCATCGGTATAAAAGGACTTAATCCTGAATTAAGTGAAACTTATTCATGCAGTACATGTCATATACCTGAAAAATCTTTCACACCCGGAAGATTTCAGGGCATTGCTGACGGAGGAATGGGTTTTGGCTATTTAGGTGATGGCCGTTTTAAAAATCCTGCTTATGAAGGATCGCAAGTGGATGCACAAGGAGCCAGACCACTGCCAACGATCAATCTTGCCTATGTTAAAAATGCCTTATGGAGCGGCGCTTTTGGTGCAACGGGGATGAATGCATCATTCAAAGACATTTTTGGTGTTGCTGATACGCTTACAAGTATAAACAAAAAAGGTTTGGAAGGCCTTGAGGCAAATAACCACAGAGCGTTAATTGTTCACAGACAGGAAATTAAGAAAGAACTGATGGATTATTTGGGTTATACGCCCATGTTTGATGCAGCTTTCCCAGATGTTCCTGCTTCCCAACGATATACATTACAGACTGCTGCCAATGCTATTTCCGCTTATTTCAGAACAATTTACACCAACCAGGCTCCTTTTCAACTTTGGCTGAAGGGTGACAAAAACGCGCTCACTGAAGCTCAAAAAAGAGGAGCCAATCTATTTTTTGGTAAAGCAGGTTGCATTAACTGCCATAATAGTCCATCTTTAAATGGCCAGCGGTTTGCAGCATTGGGTGTTAAAGATCTCGACCAAAACGGTTATGAGGTGTTTAAAACCAATGACGGTAGAGCAAAAGGCAGAGGTGGGTTTACTTTAAGAGATGAAGATTTGTATAAATTCAAAGTACCTCAGTTGTATAACCTTAAAGATATTAGTCACTACTTCCATGGAGCAAGTAAAACGAATCTTAAAGACGTTGTTGAGTACTTCAATCATGCAGTTAAAGAAAATGACAGAGTAGACCAAAGCAGGATTGACCCCTTGTTTATTCCACTTGGCCTGACTCCTTCAGAAGTAGACGACCTGACAGAATTCTTAACCAATGCTTTGTATGACCCAAATTTGATTAGATATAAGCCAGCCCAGGTAATGTCAGGTAATTGTTTCCCTAATAACGATTACATATCACAACAAGATATGGGTTGCAAATAACTCATTTTACATTCCCCATCTTATCTTTAGGCTAAAATCTTGCATTAATGATAAGATGGGGTGTTTTGGGTTTGGGTAAGATTGCCAAAACCTTTATCAAAGAATTTGATTTTGTTCCCAACGCAGAGATCTCCTTTGTTGCATCTTCAGATCCGGATAAAGCTGCAAGATTTGCCTCAGATAATAAAATCCCTCAATCAGGAAATTACGAAGACTTACTCAATAGCGATCTGATAGACGTTGTTTATATTGCACTTCCGCATTCGTTCCACGACCACTATATTTCAAAGTGCATCGACGCAGGTAAACACGTATTGTGTGAAAAACCAATTACCGTCAATGCAGGTCAACTCAGACCTCTCGTTGAAAAGGCTGAAAAAGCCAGGTTGTTTCTCATGGAGGCTATGTGGACACTTTTCTTACCTTCCATTTTACATTCTAAAAAGTGGGTTGATGAAGGTAGAATTGGAAAGTTGGTGTCATTATCTGCAGAATTTGCTTTTCCTGCTTCTCCATCCTCACCTGAAAGGTTGTTTAAACCTGAACTGGCAGGTGGAAGCCTTTTGGATATTGGCATTTATCCCATCACCCTGTGTCGATATATAATGGGTTATTTACCTGATAATTTTGATATCCAATACCTGATGTATGAGAATTCTGTTGATGCCTCAGTGCAAATCTCTATCCAATACCCGGAGGCAATTGCCCGATTGTATTGTTCTTTTTTACACAGAGCCCACAACAGTGCTTTCATATATGGCACCCAAGGATATATTGAAATACCCATTTTTTGGAAATCAAAATCATGTATTTTGTATGACAACAATGGCACTGTATTGGAAACATACACAGACAATTCTCCCTATCATGGCTTTTATTATGAAATAATGGCAGTTAATCAATGTCTCGTTGAAATGAAAACGCAAAGTCCACAAATGCCCCTGGAGCTTAGCCTTGATATAATTGATTTTATGGACAAAGTGAGGGATAAAATGCGCTTAAGGTACCCCTTCGAATAAAAAAAGCCGGATATACCGGCTTCTTAGTGGCGGGGGCAGGACTCGAACCTACGACCTTCGGGTTATGAGCCCGACGAGCTACCAACTGC
>CALJKQ010000062.1 GCA_937973565.1 uncultured Saprospiraceae bacterium
ATTGGCATGCAGGGTGTATTGATAATCTACCCGGATTGAATTTTCACCAACGGGAGTTGTAGTCCATTCACCGGTAAAGCGATCAAAGCCCAACATCCATGCTTTGAATTCCGAAACTTCAATTTTCCAGTATTTGTTTTCCAGGCGTTCGAGCACCCTGTCTACCGAAGATTCTCCACCGGCAAAAGTAAGGGAAGGGGCAGCAAAAACGCGTTTGCTACTGCCGACTTGTCCCCAGCGCTCGTCTTCCGTGCAATGGGTAACCCTGGGCATGAGTCCGTAACCTGTATGAATTTTACTGACATCGCAAAGCATGGGAGTTTTAAATGCTCTTTCCAGTGAACAATGGTAGATGGTAGAAACCGAAACTTTCAGTTGCATGAAATCAAATTTTGCTACAAGATATGAAATGCAGTAAAATCTTCACAACCTTTCAACGGATGTGTTTAGTGAGCGGTCAACTTAATTGATTGAATGCACCCAACAAAGATTACTTTGTATTTAATACGTGGGAATTATATCTTTTTCGCCAGCATTTTTGATACCCAGGCCTGGACCAAAAAGCCAAGTGTTTTTCGTAGCGGGCTTTGAGATTTACCCACAATGATTTTTCTGCTCAGATAGCCTGCCAACAGACTAAGTGCAGAACTCACCAGGTGTTGTTTAATTTCAGGTTTAGCCAATTCTTCCAGGGTATTGGCTACCAGATTAGAGGGCTTAAGATCTTCGGTTATTTGTTGAATCGAAGCTTTGATTTCCAGCCATTCCATCTCTTTTCTGGCTTCCACCATACGAATGAGTTGGTGGAGTTTTTTATCGGCATTATTTTTCATTTTCGTCTTCGTTTCCGTTCACAATATCTTCCACATCTACCTGCTCCAACAATTGCTCAATGATCCGGTTTCCTATGGTTTTATTAAAAATGGCGCCTCTGAACGCATACAACACCCCCGCCAGCAAAAGGTAAAACAGCGACATAATGATAAAGCCCCAGTGATAGGCGTCCAGGAGTGCTCCAATGTATAAGGCGATGCCGATGTTTACAAAGAGCGAAAAAATGAGAAAAAGTAAGAAAAACAGCACCCTTGCTGTCAGTGCTGCAATTACATCTGCTACCTTTTGGATGATCCTGAGTTTAACCAGATCCGCAGAGGTATGGATGTAATTACTTAACTTGTCGAGCAGGGATGCTGTATCTTCCTTCATACTTTACTTTTCTTCCTTAGAGGCCGTTAAACCTCTTCTTCTACTTTTTCGTATTTAGCTTTTTCTGCTTTGTATTTTCTGGTCGCCTGTGCAATCAGGTCTTCTGCCTCTGCTTTCAGGTGATCGACCGATTCAGTAACCGATTCTGACCATTTGTCGAATGTGTTGACCACATCGTCTTTCAGGTCATTACCCTGCTTCACCAGTTTTCGTCTTGTTTCACTTCCTTTGTCTGGAGCCAACAAAATACCGGCTATCATACCCACAGCCAGTCCGCCCATTGCGGCCAATACTACATCTCTTGTTCTCATGATGATGTTATTTAAGGGTTAATTGTCAGAAATTAGTCCGAACCTATCTTCTGACTCTTCAAATTTAATACAGATTCCGATGGCATAGTGAAAAAATTGATTGTTGTCACCGGGTGAATTGTCCTTAAGCACCATCATTTCTCTTTTGACAACAGAAAAGGAAACAGACAAACCACAAAGCTACTCCTGTTTCGGTTACCGCATTATTTAACCAGCCTGTATTTTTGGGGTTTATCGTGGGTGCGCTCTACTATTCCCCTGGCTTCCAGGTCGAGTTTTACGGTTTCTCCGTACCATTGGATTCCTCCCTCAAAATGCGGGTGGATCCGCCGGTAAAGGGCCTCCATCAATTCGGTGTGGGTACACGCTCCTTCCTTCAAAATAGCTATCAACTCAGACTTAACGGTATCGTATTTATCTCTGGCAATTTTTTTATTGGTCTTACCTGCTTGCGGATGCAGGGTTTGAATTTTGGTTGTTGATTCCATGGCATCTATTTAGTCATGATAGTTTTTCTCCTCCAGACGGTTGGATATCCACCAGTAGTTGCCGGCCGGATCTACAACCCCCGATTGTCTGTCGTGATAGGGCATATCTGTCGGTTCAAACACTACAGTACACCCTGCGCTGATGGCAGCGGCATGTAAAGTATCGACATCATTGACGTACAGATAAAAAGAAGTACGCATGCCTGCAAATTCATCACGCCCCTCACTGACCATAAAGCAGGACTTCCCGATTTGTACAATAGCATTGGCCAGCAAACCCGTTTCATCATTCAGGTGATGTTGTAGTACTTTGGCATTAAAAGCTTTTTCCAGAAAAGACAGATAAGCCAGCGCATCTTTGGCAAACAAATAGGGGCTCACCGTGCCAAAGCCTTCCGGAATATAGGTTTGATAGATGTCTTGCATGCTAATATAACTTTTATTCAAAGGTAAACATTCATTGAAAATCACCTTATAAAAATGGCAAAGTCTCCCTAGAAACCTTGCCATTTAGTGCAGTTAAATGCAACTTGTTTTTAATTAACTTATTTAATAAGCCCCAAATACTTATCCGCGTTTTCCCACATCATCCAAAGCAGGATAGCCCAAAGTACCAAAACCATCATCAAGCCATCCGGCGCAACTGTGGCATGGTTGATCAAAATACCTACCATGAGTGGAAAAACGACCAATGCTCCCAAGGCCCTGAATCGGGGAATTAGGATTAAAATAGCGCCCAGGATTTCGGCAATAGCTATAAGGGGCATAAGCCAGGCAATCTCCATAAAGGCAGTGTTGTCTTTTGCCATTTCAACCGGAAGATCTGGAGGAATGGGTACAAATTGGAAAAGTTTGTTGAGTCCGCTAAATAAAAACATCAGCGAAAAAATACCTGAAAAAAAATGGAACAGCTTTGTTTTCATTCTGGTCTAGTTTTTATTTTGATGGTGAATCATCCAGTTGATGCCATACTTGTCTGTAAAACTGCCATAATAGGCACCAAAGAACATATCCTGCATCGGCATGTCAATGACACCTCCTTCCGACAATTCATTAAAAAGTCGAAGAGCTTCCTCCCTTGAATTCGGTTGGAGATTGATGTGCATATTGTTTCCTTTGTTCAGTGTGAAGCCCATTTCTTCAGGAGCATCTGTGCCCATGAGGATGTGCCCTCCCAGCAAAGGGAGTTCTACATGAAGAACCATATTTTTTATTGTTTCCGGAATGGGAGGATTGCCATCACTTTCCGGGATGTCCTTGAATTTTTGAATGCCTTGGACAAACTCCGTTTTGAATACTGACTTGTAAAAGAGAAATGCTTCTTCTGTATTGCCGGGAAAATTGAGATAAGTTGAAACCCTGGCCTCGTCTGAAGTTTTCTTTTGCTTTCGCAGGTAAAACTGAGCGGCAATATATTGATCCAGATTTTCCATACCAGCGGTGAAGCCCTCTTTGAAGCCCATCCGGATGATGGTTTCCAGATCCTCCATACTTTCAAAATTGAGCACCATGCAGACCCTCGTGCCCTGTTCGTTGGCAACAAAATCAGCCTTCCATCTGACGCGTGGTTTGAGATGTGAGATTACTCCGTTTTCATCACAAAAAGCATCGATACCGGAATAATGGATTAATGGTAAGATTTCTTCATAATCAAATCTACACCAATGGATATCGCCTTCGGGCCCCTTCATATAATAGAGCCAAAAAGAACCTACTTTGAATTCCTGACTTTTGGTAATACACCGGTATGGCTTGGGAGCCCACCATTGATCCAGAATCTCAGCTTCCGTCCATGCAGACCAAACCAGATCCAAAGGGGCGGCAAAATCCCGATCCACCCATATGGTACGATCATCTTTTTTTACATCGAAATTAAAAAACAAGGCTTTGTTCATTTTTTGCGGTTTTGAAGTTCATTTAATACATGGTCTAATTGATCGAATCTTCTGGACATCAGCAACTTGAATTCTTCCAGCCATTTTTCAATTTCTTTCATCTTGGGATTGTTGATGTGGTAAACGATTTCTCTTCCTTTATACTCAGGAGTAACCACTTCGCATTCTGTTAATATCTGAAGGTGTTTCGATACGGCTTGGCGAGAACTGTCGAAATGTTCTGCCAACGCATTGGGAGTCATGGCATTGACCGCCAGGAGCATAATGATGGCTCGTCGGGTAGGGTCGGCAATGGCCTGAAATACATCTCTTCTGGATTCCATTCGCAACTATTTGGTTGCAAATATACATGCAACTATTTAATTGCGCAATAGCTTCCTATTTTTTTTTCTTGAATCCCATTTTAACGGGTTTCACAAACTGGAATAAGAATGAATTAAATAATATATCCCTGTAGAATTGATTTTGCCTCTTCGGAAAGGGGTTCGCTTTTGCCGGTAGCATTTACCTGAACCAAAACAGATGACGCCTTTGCCACCACTACCCCGCTTTGAAATAATTGTTGGTACAATTTTATAGAACTATTGCCCACCTGGACTACTGAGGTACCAATTTCTACTGTGCCCGGCCATTTGATTTCTGCCAATAGGTCAAGATGCAAGGATGCTATGACAAAACTATGGTTGGGTGTTATGAGCTGGTTCTTGTTTCTGTACAACATCTCTACCCTTCCGGTTTCCAGAAAAGTGGCAAAAACGGCATTGTTGACATGCCCTTGCCGATCGGTATCAGCATAACGCAACTTGTCGTAACTTTTTAATGGAAAACCTTCCAAAGGCAATAAAGAAGCAGGATTCATTTAACATATTGGATTATTATATATTACTCCATGGGAGAACAAATTTCCACCAGCAGGCCATCGGGGTCTCTGACATAGGCTACCACCTGCCCCCATGGTTTCGTTTTTGTTGCAGTTTCCAGGGTGGCACCGTTTTCCACGGCCCTTTGCACAAAACTTTCAACATCCTGGCATACCACCCCAATTTCAATGCCGGGTGGCGGTGACTGGATGTTGGTAGCCACATAAGCCTGGTTTAAATTGGAAGCTGCCAGTTGATGTTGGGCAAAGGCAAGGGTGGTTGAACCTGTAATCAATTCTCCATAATCTTCGTCAGGACTCATAAAACGAATTTCAAAACCAAATGCATTTTTATAAAATAAAAGGGTTTTATTCACATCTTGTACATAATGAATGACATAACCCAAAGTTGCGGTGGACGACATTATTGCTATATTGATTACCGGTCAAATATAACCACTACGCAGTAATTATTATACATGGCCATTGAAAGAGTGAATTTTTATAGTCCGTTTTATCCAACAACCCAAATCTGCAAACTTAGCATCCCATACAAAACGCGGCTTGTTAAGGTTGGTAAATTGAAAATTTGGCATCATCGTACAAACGGGCATAGGGCAATTGGGGATTAGGGTATTTTTCTTTATCAACAATGATGATTTTTAAGCCCAGTTTTTTGAAGTCCGGCATCCATTCGGTTTTGGTCAAAATATCGTTGTTTTCAGACCATCCAAACCGGTCTGCAAAATACAAGCCTACCGGATTGAACTGACCGAGGTTAATTAATACCTTATCATCCTTGTTGGTATATTTATTTACGATCTCTGTAAGACGAGGATAGTCTTTCATATAATCAAGTGGTTGGGATAATTCCTTGTTTGAAATCACCCCAAAATAAAATAAAACTGTCATTAAAACATATCCAAGCCAATCTTTGTAAATTAATTTATCAAAGCCATAACCGGCCAACAAAGCCAGCATAGGAACAAAAGGTAAAATATAGTAGTTATGATCTGTAAAAACCACACCTGCTTTCGCTATAAAGCCTATATACATAAGGGTAAAAACTAAAAAAGTAAAGATCATACCTTTGTCTCTGGTAAACCAGGCTATGCCCAAGCCCATAATTGAAAGAAAGAAAGGTAACCGAAAACCAAATGCATTCACCTCGAGGCGATACCAGGCCCTTTCAGCATCTTTATAAATGGTCACCATTCCTTCCCAAACCCCTGAGGGCCATACCAATTGGTTGCCATACGTGGTGGAGAGATAAGGCATCCAAAACAAATACCAAAAGGAGACTATGATGGATATCCCAAAAAGACCCATTACCAATTTCATTGTGGTCTCTTTATTTGTCCATGACTCTATCAGGGGAAAAGTTAAAAATGCAAGGCAGCAATACGCAGGAAACTTACTCAAGCCTCCCAACATCAGCATCAGCAGTCCCAAAATCAAATGTTGGGTTTGATGATGGTCCATATATTGAATCAAAAACCAAACAGACATGATCACCAAAGAAATAGAAAATGTATCGGGCATGCTCTTTCGGGCAAAAACCATAAATATGGATGACAATAAAAAAATAGTAGCAAACGAAGCTGATCTTTTATTGAATAGTCTTGCCACTACTTTATAAAAAAAAACAGCACCCATCAAAGAAAAAAATAAATTGATTACCCTTCCATACCAATGCTGATATCCAAACACTTTATAAAACAATGCCATAAGCATATTGAACAAAGGAAATTCAGATCCAATGATATATTCTCCTTTGCAACAAAAAACAGTTCTGGGGTAAAGAGGATTGGGATATTCCAGCATATTTTTGGCAATGCTGATCGTGAGGCTTTGTCGCCAGGCGTGGTCGTCTATTAAGTTGAGGTCATAATTAGATAGGCCAATTATGAATGCTATTAATAGAAATATTTTGTAGTCCACATATTTTTGTAGTCCAGGATTTTTTGCCATAGTATAATTTATTTTAGAAAACAAATTTCATAACCAAAAAGCTAATATAGTATCTTTCACCCAGCGTACAAAGCAAAGTGTAAAAATAGTCTGCTTCAAATAGATTGTTTCATTTTCACAATCCATTTAAATTGCAGAAAACAGTTTTAAACAATACGGCAATCATAAATTTAAAACCCGATCTGTATTAAATTACATGATTTGCTTTTATTAAGATCTTTCCAAGTCTTTTGAAATCATTCCAATTTATACTTAACTCCAAAATAAATCGTAGTTGGCTGGGAAGGACCATATACATAATTACTATCTCTGTTTTTGCCGGTATCAAAATCCGCCTGATACGAATTAAATAAGTTTTTACAGCCCAGAAAAGCATCCAGGGATTGCTTCGCGTTTTTTAACAGGGTCAGATTGAATCTTGCCCCCAATTCATGGAATGGCCGGCTTGTTTTGATTTCATCCTGCGTCTGCTCTGGAGCCCCGGAAAAATGAGGCAGTTGCATGGATCCTGTATACAAATAATTGAGGGTAAATAAAGTTTTGGGCGATAGGAACCATGTCACCACACCAAAACCATAACGCGAGGGTGTTCTCATAAATTCGCGCGTGGCAGCAATGCCTTCGATGTAAAATACGGGATCTCTAAATCTGCTTTGCTGCAGGGTAATACCGGCTTCGACTTGTATCTTTTGATTCAAATTGGCCCGGGCTTCCAGGACGATGCCACTGACTTCAGCTCCTGTACCATTTCGCTTTTCAAATACTTCTCCAAAGCCATCAAAACCCAGCGGGTGCAAATAGAAGGCCCGGTTCAATCGGGTATAAAAGCCTTCAAGGGTAAACCCAGCTACAAACTTTTCAGTTGCCGTATCGTGGTTAAAAGAAAGACTCACACTTTGCGATTTTTCAGCTGCGAGGTTATCAGCCAGACTCACCCTGGAAACGCCACCTCCTGCGAAAGCAATGTGCAGGTCTGTGTCAAACGCCTGCGGTGGTCTGAAGCCTGTACCCCAATTCACACGCAACTGGGTCAAGGGCCTGAACTTGTACAAAAAAGAAAGCCTGGGACTCCATACCCCTTGGTCCAGGAGCTTGTGTTTATCCCACCGAACACCTGAAAGAAGGGTAAAGGATGAGGCCCATTGCCATTGACTTTGGACAAAAGCACCCAGGTCTGAAGTAAATTGGTTTATTCGATACCGATAAGCAGGTATTTCATCTTTCACATCCTCTGCCGTGTACTCAACACCGGCTGTAAGAGTATTGCTGCCTTTTAGCATATTTTCAATTCTGAAATTGAACTGCATGCCTCCATTTCCGGTCAGCACTTTCGAATCACCGTAGGGAGGCAGGGTAAGATGCCGGGCAATGTCAATTTCATTATCGGGAAAAATACCGGTATAATGATCCCTCAGGGTTTGCTGAAAGGCTGCATAAACAATAAACGAAGCATTTTGAGAAGCGCTGTTGATCTGATAATCTACATTGGCCATGGCTACCCGGTGCTTTCTTTCTTCCGCTTGTTGCAATAAGTGGACAGGTATTTGAGCCATATCCCCTCCCCGCCTGTATTCATTCAACAGCATTGCATTCAATTCCACTTTTTGATTGGCTTTTGGCAACCAAAAAGTGGTGACACCCAAAGATTTGTTTTCCAGCCTGGGCAGCTCAGAAAAAGCATCGCCATTGTGATCATAAAACTGACGATTGCGATAGGTTAACATCAAGTTGATTCCTGCATTTTGTCTTTTATTCACCTGCGCTAAATTTCCATTCCATACGACATCCTGCGCTTGTCGGTTGATGTGGTGGAAGGATGATGAAACTTCAAGTCCTGATTTTTTGGGCACCCGGGTTATGATATTGACTGTGCCTCCGATAGCCCCCGGGCCAAAAGTGGAGGAGGCTCCTCCCCGCACAATTTCAATCCGTTCCAACATCGATGAGGGCAGTTGCTCCAGGCCATACAAGCCGGTAAGGGGACTGAATACGGGTCTGCCATTGATGAGGATCTGACTGTACCCACCTGCCAGGCCATTCATGCGTAACTGGGTGTAATTGCAGGTCTGACAATCGGTTTCAACCCTGAGTCCGGGCTGAAATTTTAAACCATCTGCTACATTACAAGCCTGAACATTTTCGATTTGTTGCCTGGAAATCAAATTGACAATCACGGGAGTGTTCGATTTCCGTTGGAAGGTTTTGGTACCGGTGATTACCACCTCATCCAACACCTGCTGATTTTGGAGATGAAAATTCAACTCGATTACCGTGTCTGTTTCGGACACCACCATT
>CALJKQ010000063.1 GCA_937973565.1 uncultured Saprospiraceae bacterium
TTTTTATTTGAATCATTAAGGGAAATAAGAGAATTAAGAACTCTTCAGGTAGAAGCAATCCTTCATTACCTTCATTCCCTTAATGTTGAATATCCGGGAAAATGCCATTAGGTACGAGTCTATCATTAAGAGGGAACCTTTTGGATAAGGTAACACAAAGTAAGTCATCATAAAGACACATCCCATAGTGAAGAGCAGGTGTTTTTTATTTGAATCATTAAGGGAAATAAGAGAATTAAGAACTCTTCAGGTAGAAGTAATCCTTCATTACCTTCATTCCCTTAATGTTGAATATCTGAGAAAATGCCAAAGGTACGAGACTGTCTTTAAGTGGGAATAGTTGGTTTGAGGTAACACAATCCAGATGCTCCGACCCCCGATGCCCCGCTCTAACCCAACATCGCCATTTCTCTGATCAGAATTTTATTTGGTTTTCTGTCAGAAAAATGAATAATATTTGCTTCTTTTAGCTCATTGAGGATGCGGGCAACCGTTTGACGGGAAGTGTCAGTAAGGTAGGCGATTTCTTTGTGCGACATGCCATGGTTGATGAGGATTTCATCCAAGCCGATGGTAATGCCATGCATTTTGGCGGTCTTTTTAATGAAGCCGGTGATGCGCTCTTTGGCTTTGAGGAAAACAAAAGACTGCATTCTTTCTTCGAGGTCCTGGATGCGTGTGATCATAATGTTTGCGAGGGTGGCCATCAGTTCTCCGTTGGAAGCGACAAGACGTTTGAAGGTCCTCACATCTATTTTCAACACCTGGCTATCGGTGAGGGCTTCCGCAAACTCGAGGCGGTAAGCAGTGGATGTGAAGATGTTTTCTCCGAAGATTTCGTTTTTGTAGGCAATGTACTTCACCAACACCTTGTTGCCCTCTGTCTGGGCAGCCAGCTTGACAGAACCTTTCAAAACAATGAACACATGTTGAATCGCATCGTTGTATTGATAGATGCGTTTGTGTTTGGCCACGGTGATGACCGTTGAGGCTTTGATGAGTTCCTCTTTGTGATCAGCAGAAAGGCATTCCAGCATGGGAATAGATTGGATCAAATCTGTAGTTGTGGTAAAGTTTGCCATATCTTGTCGAATTTGTCTTATAAGATGATAGATTTTCCAAAATCCCCTATTTTTGAAAGAATTTTTTAAAAAAATATTTGTGGTCAAAACAGATGTGCTCGTAATTGGTGGTGGTGTTGCCGGACTTTCTTTCGCTATTTGGATGGCGGAAAAACGCAAAGACCTGGAAATCATGGTGTTGACAAAAGCTGATGCTTCCGAGAGCAATACGCGTTATGCCCAGGGTGGAGTAGCCGCCGTTTGGAACAAAGACATCGATGATCACGACAAACACATTGCCGATACCCTCGATGCCGGAGATGGCCTTTGCGATTTTGAGGTGGTAAAAATGGTGGTAGAAGAAGGTCCGCTCCGTGTCCAGGAAATAATCGACTGGGGCGCCCGTTTTGATAAAAACAAGCAGGGCGAATATGATTTAGGCAAAGAAGGCGGACACTCCGAAAACCGCATCCTGCACTACAAAGACATCACAGGCTGGGAAATCCAGCGCACCCTCAATGAGAAAGCCAAGACCCTGCCCAACATCAAAATTTATGAGCAATATTTTGCCATCAACATCATTACCCAGCACCACCTGGGTCGCAATGTCACCCGACTGACACCGGATATTGAATGTTATGGTGCTTATGCGCTAAATAAAAACACCAAAACCATCGAAACCATCCTGGCCAGGGCCACCGTGATTGCTACCGGGGGAGCAGGGCAGGTGTACAAAAGCACTACCAATCCCGTCATTGCTTCGGGTGATGGCATGGCTATGGTTTACAGGGCCAAAGGCAGGCTGGCCAACATGGAGTTTGTACAATTCCATCCTACCTCTCTTTTCAATCCGGCCGGCGAAAACCCTTCCTTCCTTATATCAGAAGCCGTGAGGGGCTTTGGTGCTGTGCTGCGAACCAAAGAAGGCGATGAGTTTATGCAGAAATACGACCCCCGCAAATCGCTGGCTCCAAGGGATATCGTAGCAAGGGCCATAGACAACGAGATGAAGATCAGGGGAGCAGAACACATGTACCTCGACTGCACCCAGCTCGACAAAGAAGCTTTTTACCACCATTTTCCCAATATTTATGATAAGTGTATCAGCCTGGGCATCGACCCCATGAAAGACTACATACCCGTAGTACCGGCTTGTCACTACATTTGTGGTGGAATCCTGGTGGACCACGATGGCCGGTCATCCATCCGACACCTTTATGCAGCCGGTGAATGTACCAATACGGGCCTACACGGCGCCAACCGACTCGCGTCCAATTCTCTGCTCGAAGGTCTGGTCTATGGCAAACGCATAGCCGATGTACTTTCTGTAGAAATTGACGGCATGCATTTTCAGGACAACATACCCAAATGGAATGCAGAAGGCACCACCGAGCCCAGGGAGATGGTGCTCCTCACCCAGAGTCTCAAAGAACTCAAAGAAATCATGTCGAGTTATGTGGGCATTGTGCGCACCGATGTACGTCTGAAAAGGGCGCTGGACCGACTCTTTCTGCTTTATACCGAAACAGAAGAGCTGTACAATTCAACTGTAATCTCACCCCAGCTGTGTGAGCTCAGAAACCTCATCACCATTGCCTACCTTATTGCCAAAGCCGCTCAGATGCGCAAGGAAAGCCGCGGCCTGCACTACAACACCGACTACCCTGAGGAGTTTGACTACGTGCAGAATACCCTGATGTAATATTCACAGATATTGACAGCACACGGACATCTGGCCGGAATTTTCAAAGTATTTTGAGATCTTACTTTTGTTTTGAGTTACCTTTGGTTGCATTGGAATACGTATCATTTCGAAATCCATAACCTGTGATGTCAAGACTAAAAAATATACACGTGTTTATCTTACTTTTTGTGGGTGGCGTTTGCCACTCACAAAAAGAAGATAATATATGGATTATTGGAAGACATACAACAGTAAGCCCAGCGCCTTATCCTGTAGGTATAAATATTTTTGATTTTAAAGAGGATCCGGTAAAAATTTCGGACGTAGATACAATTAAACTTTCTTTTTTTAGTACCTGCGCTGTTTATAATGATATAAATGGGGGTTTCAACTATGTAAGTAACGGGATGCACATTTTAGGCCCCAATTTTAAGGAGGTAAAGAACGGTGATACTATTAATTATAATGGCAAGTATTTTAATTTATGGGTAAGTAATTATGCAGACGGATCAAAAAGATTTGAGGGTTTTAATCTTTCCCAGGGTATGATAATGTTACCCTGGCCAGGTAAAGATTCTGTATTTTATGCTACTCTCAATTTCATGTATGTAGATGGCACTTATTTTAAGGATTATGTAAAAGGTTTTTTTACTGGCGCTATTGACAGAAATGAGAAAGTTGTAGTTTACAAAGATAGTTTGGTTACTTCTGATTCATTGAGTTCGAATTCTTTACAAGCTTGTCAGCATGCCAATGGCAGGGACTGGTGGCTTATAACCTTTAGTCACAACCACGACTATGCCTACGTGTTTTTATTGGATCCATTGGGTTGTAAGCTAGTACACAAAATTAAAACCCCTATGGATTTTTTTTTCGGAGCCGGACAAGCAAGATTTTCTCCGAGTGGCGCCAAATATGTGCTGCATGAAACAAGTGCCATTGGAAATTTTTTAAATCAATCAGGCCACTTATGCATCTTTGATTTTGATCGGTGCACCGGTTGGCTCAGCGAACCGATCATCAAAAGGTTTTGGGCCAAAAACATCGATTTGGGCTGTGCCTTTTCTCATGATGGCAGGTACTTATATACATCCAATGTGGATAGTCTTTTGCAATTTGACATGGATGCGAATAATATCCTGGCTTCAGAGAAAGTAGTGGCTGTATCTGATAAATACAAAAGTGTGTACACCCCTAACTTTTCTGCAACCAATGACTTCGGATACATGGCTCTGGCTCCTGACGGTATGATATATGGCCCTGGAGGCAATACCCTGCACATGCACCGCATTGACTATCCGGATGAGGAAGGTACGGAATCACAGGTGAAACAACACATAGTCAATACAGTAAATAATGCCAATACAATACCCAATTTCCCCAACTACCGTCTCGGCCCGGAAGACGGATCTGAATGCGATACCCTCGGTCTTGATAACCACGCCACAGCCAAGTTTCGCTACGAAGTGGATACGGCAGACTACCTGAGGGTGCGCTTCACCGATCTATCATACTACCGCCCGGAGACCTGGCATTGGGATTTTGGAGATGGTACTAGCTTTGAAGGCAGAAAACCTTACTGGCATACTTTCCCCAAAAGTGGCACGTATGAGGTATGCCTCACGGTGAGCAATGAAAATGGTAGCGATAAGGTGTGTCGTACCCTGGTTTTAGGTACAAGTGCCACCGGAGATGTAAAAACAAATGAAAGCTTGGTGGATGTATTTCCCAACCCTTCAGATGGTCGGTTTTTACTTACCTTGCGCGATTATGTGCCGAGGCAGGGCGTACTTAGCTTGTATGATGCCCTGGGTAGAGCAGTGCATACGCAACGGGTATATTATGGTTGGAATGATGTGGAGGCCGGGCATTTGGTGCCCGCAACATATATTTATAAAGTAAACGACGGCTCAAAAATCCTGGGTCAGGGCAAAGTGGTGATTGTAGAGTAGTAAACGCTATTCACCGTGTTTCCACCGCTCATAAGCTGCATACGTATCAATGTCTTCTAAGTAATCGAGTTTAGCAAATGAGCTTCCGGCGTTCCCCAGCTTATCAAGGCTTTGGGCCAATACCTGATCCGTACTCCAGGCGATGCCTTCAAAGAGAGCCGGCAGCATCTTTTTGAGTCCCAACAAATAATAACCACCATCCTGTGAGGGACCAAAAACGACAGCCACCTTATCCAAAGCCGCAAAGGCTTCATCCACTAATGCGGGTGTCAGGTAAGGGCAATCGCTGCCAATGATGGCTACTTTTTCATAATGGGGTAACAGCTTATCAAAAGCAGCCCTCATGCGCTTACCCAGGTCAGCAGACTGGTCTTGCAGCAGCCTTTCTTTTACAATGCCCGCCCACTCGTCGTTGTGGTCAATGTGGTGCGAGTAGTAAACGTGAATATCATGATTTATACCGGCACACAATTGGCGGGTGGCTGCCAGCAGCTCCCCATAAATGGCATCGGCCATGTGGCTGCCAACCTCATGACCGATGCGACTCTTTACCGGTTCGAAACCGATGTTTTTTACAAAAACAATCAGTGCTGTTTTCAAACGACGAGCTTATTTATCCTTGTCCTTGTCTTTTTTGTCTTTGTTTTCTTCTTTCTTGCGCACCTTTTCTCCCTTTTTCAGGTTTTTGGAAACCTCGTTGTAAGGACCGGTTACGATAGTGGTACCCTTGGCAAGGCCCGACTTAATGTGGATGAATTCATCATCCTGGATGCCCGTTTCTACTTTTTGTCGCATCAGCGTATCAGCCTGCACCACAAATACAATTTCTTCGTAGTCTTCGTCGGTGAGTTTGGCTTCTTCTTTTTTAAGTCCTTCCTTTTCCCTCACAGTTACCGCCTGGATAGGAACCACGGTTACATTTTCTACTTTGTTGGTATAGATGTCTACAGAAGCCGACATACCGGGTCGGAACGGATATTTCATTCCATTTTTTAAGAGGTCCTGATAAGATTCAGGATTGATTCTGATTTTTACGGTAAAGTTGGTCACCTGATCGGTATTGGTGATGCCCGCTGCAGAAGTAAGGTTAGAAGCAGAGCTTGCCAATTCACTTACGGTGCCTTTGAATACCTTGCCGGTAAACGCATCCACTTCGATGTCAACCTGGTCGCCGAGTTTTACTTTTGGTATATCGTTTTCGGTTACATCCACCTGTACCTCCATGGCATTGAGGTTGGAAATGCGCATGATTTCAGTACCGGCCATCTGGATGGTACCCAATACACGCTCACCTTTTTCTACAGAAAGAGAAGACACAATGCCTGATGCCGGTGCCTTGATGGTGGTGCGGCTAAGGCTGGTGGCCAGTTCTTTTAGAGAAGCCTCTGATGACTTGATGGAAAACTGAGCAGCTTCTACGTTTTGTTGAGCAGATTTGATACTTGCTTCCGATGCCCTCAGATTGGCTTCCAGTCCGCGCAGGTTGGAGAGGCTCTGGTCGTATTCCACCTCTGAGATAACGCCTTCTTTTTTGAGTTGTTCGTTGCGTTTGTGCACGTTGCGCGCATTTTCCAGCTGCGCCTTGATTTGTTCAGCCTGTGCGCGGTTGGTTTCCACCTGTGACCGGGCCATGGCCATCTGGCTCTTGGCACTGTTGACGGCTGCCTTGCCCCTTTCAACGGCACTTTCGTAGGTGTCGGGGTTGATCCTGAGCAGCATCTGACCGGCTTTTACAGAATCGCCTTCTTTTACATACAATTCTACGATTTCACCCGACACATCGGAACTGATTTTGATCTCCTTTTCAGGGTAGATCTTACCGCTGGCAGATACCGTTTCGTATATGGTGCGTACCTCTACGGTGCCCATCTCCACTTCTGTGCCCTTAGGCGTAGATTTGGATTTAATAACCGCGGCTACAATCAGGATTACAAGCAGTGCTACCAATCCGATAATGAGCCAGTTTTTGTTTTTCTTTTTGGTGATTTGTTTTGACATAATCAATGATTATACGTTTGATCGATTAAAGAGAGATGCCTTTTCCGAGGTAAAAATCAAGAACCTTTACCCTGAAGATGTGGTCGTACTTAGCCATCAGTAAATTATTTTTAGCATTGTCGAGTCGTGTGCGGGCATTGCTGAGGTCGAAGCTATTGATAGCGCCCAAAGCAAAACGTTTGCTGGCATTGTCATAAGCAGCTTGTTGTGCGGCCAGCGATTTTTCAGCCGCCTGCAACTTAACCTTTGCCGCCTTGGCATCTGCGTGTGCCTGCTGAACGGTGATTTTTAGATTTTGTTTGGTGGTCTCCAGATTGAGTTTGGCATTTTCTCTCATGATTTTAGCCTTTTCAATATTGGCAGCCGTGTTGTAGTTGTTGAGGATTGGAATTTGAAGATTAAAACCTACGCCATAAGACAAGTTGTGGTCCAGCTGGTAGCTATAACCGGCCTTGCTGTAAAGAGGCACATCCTGGTTGATGATGAAGGTATAGGGTACGCCCTGTAAGAAGGCGGTCAACTCATTGGGTACGGTTTGGGTGCCGGTAAATCGAATGCCCTGGTTGGAGTAGTTGGTTCCTAGCGAACCTCCTAATGAAAGAGATGGATATCGCTGACCCTGGGCCACCTTTACACCCAGATCGGCACTTTTTACACGGTATTCACCCGCAGCAACCGATCGTTGTGTAGAAAGGGCGCCGTTGTAGAGTTCGTTGAAATCCACGATCATGGGATCGGTCGAAAGTTCAATGCTGCCCGGCATTTCAACGTCGATATCCTGATCGATGAGCATCAATTGGCGCAGCTGCATTTTGGCTATGGTAAAATTGTTTTCTGCCGTGAGCATGGCTTGCTCGTCTGTTGCTACCTGGGCTTCGATGTCGAGTGCCTCGTTGGCAGCTCTGGCCCCGGATCGTACCAGGGTTTGCACCTGATTGAGGGTGTTGCGACTCATATCGAGGTTGGCACGGGCAATCAACAGGTTTTCTTTGGCAAAAAGAGCGTTGAGGTATAAGCTGGCTACGTTGAGGGCAATGTCGTTTTGGGTTTGCTGGATGTCTTCTTTGGAGGCATTGATGTTGGTCTTGGTTTGCTGGATCGAATTGTTGATGGCAAAGCCATTGAAAAGCGTTACACCCGTGTTGAGTCCCACTCTGTTGTTAAAAAAGGTTTCCGTGGTAAAGGTGTTGGACGTAGGGTCGATGGTTCTACCGAAGTTCCAGAATACGCTGCTGCTTCCGCTCAAATTGGGGTAGCGCTGGTGTCGGGCTTGTTTGGCATCTACTTCGGCACTTTGGAGGTTGAGTTTGGCGCCTTTGATGGTAAGGTTGTTTTTAATGGCGGTATCGATGCATTTTCTGAGGGGCCATACTTCCTGGGCTGCTCCCATTTTTGGGAAAAGAAGTGAAGAAATAAAGCATAAAACGAAAAGTCTGAGCATAAGATGGTATTTCATCGGTACTGCGTTGATTTTATAGATACAATATTACGAACAATAACGGTCAACCTGCCGGATTTTTCTATAAAGGTGGGTGGTTATTAGATAAAGCCATCAAAACGACCAATGCCCGGCAAGATTCCGCGCTTCGTTGTAACTTGCAGCAAAAACTTTGGTCATCGATATCCGGGGGTCTGAGCTCTCGATGTGTATAGAAAAATGCCTGTGGTGGGATAAATACCAAACGCTGTTTTTGGCAGACGTGCATTTTGGCAAGTCCAATCATTTCAGAAAAGCCGGCATTGGCGTGCCTCTGGCCATAACCAATGAAGAAGTACAGAGACTTCAAAGGGTGGTCGAAAAATACCGGCCACAGCACCTGGTGTTTTTGGGCGATCTTTTTCATTCTGAATACAATCGGTCGGTTGAAGTATTTTCAAAATGGCTGGACACTTTGGGAAGTACTCAAACCACCCTGATCCTGGGCAATCACGACATTATGCTCGATGAGGTTTACGATACACTGGGCATCACCCGGGTAGAAGCCCTGCAATGGGAAGAACTCATTTTTACCCACGATGCCCTGGAGGGCAGTCCCTGGTACAATATTTACGGTCATTTGCATCCGGGTGTACGCCTGTATGGCAAAGGCAGACAAAGCCATAGTTTTCCCTGTTTCCACTGGAGAGAGACGGAGGCTGTAATGCCGGCCTTCGGCTTGTTTACCGGGCATATCAATGTGCGGGTCAAGCCGGGAGATCGCGTTTTTTTGGTTGCCGGGCAAGAGATTGTAGAAGCCCGGGCAGAAGAGAAATAAAAAAGGCCACAGATGATCCGCGGCCTAATATGATCAAGGTTTTTTGGTTTCGTTATTGAGCAAAGCTGTTGCGGGGACCACCCACCGCAAAGGTTGCCTTCATTCTGTTTTTTTGTCCTGTAGAAAACATGTACATACAAGCATCATCGGTGTAGTCCATGTAGTTCATGGTCATTTCGCGTGGAGTTCCTGAACATGTGCTGTAGTGCGGTTGCGCAGGACAGCCGTAGTTGGCAGTATTATGGGTAGGCGTATCGCTTACGAGGTCGCTGCCACAAGTAGCATCTCCCCAGATGTGGCGAAGGTTGAGCCAGTGGCCCACTTCGTGTGTTGCCGTTCTTCCTTTGTTGAAGGGTGCTGAGGCAGTGCCTGTATTGCCTGTTGCGTTGTCGTCCAACACTACACCATCTGTTGCAGAAGGACCACCGGGGAATTGGGCATAACCCAAAATACCTCCGCCCAGGTTACAAACCCAGATGTTGAGTTTGGTGGTTGGGGTAGTGGGGTTGATGCCGCCTTGTGCTGATTTTTTCATCGCATCATTGGTTGACCAACTGGTTTTGTTGGTTGATTTTCTTACTACAGAATGCAACACAAACTCAATACCGGTTGCGCCCGAAGCTACACCGGCAAAAGCCGCCGGAATAGAACCGTATTCACTGTTGAGGGCTGCATAGTCTGCGTTAAGTACATTGATTTGTGACTGAAGCTGTGCCTGAGAAATATTCTGAGCGGCTGTTTTATACAATACATTGAATACAACCGGAATCTGGATGTTCCCATTGGCCAGCAATATCCTGTCGCCTGAACGGATGGCTTCTTCCGTAAATGCTTCAATAGCATCCAAACGCGCCTGCAATCCCGGATCTGCTTCCAATTGTTGTTGTAAAACCGTATGTGAAGCACAGCCTCTGTTCAATACCTGCTCCTGAGAGATAATTTCCTGCTCACCTTCGTTTTTGGCACAAGAAAAAAGCGCCATGACCACCACGGCAAGTAAGCTTAATTTTTTCATGTAAAGTGAATTTATTAATTAGTAAATAATGGACATAACGCATTTACTTTTGAATGCCCTATATCTTGGCGAAGACAAAATTATATTTTTTTTAAACTTTGAATTAAAATTAGTCAAAATATTTTTATTACAGAATTATATTTTGTGCAACCAAGTAATTCAATCAAAAGCTACCAATTTATTGATGTTTTTCTGTGATTTCAGAATTTAATTCTGATATACGTCGAATTTATAGAAAGCCTTTCGGGTGTAAACGAAGGATTGGTAGAATTATTTTGAGGAGAAACCCAGGTGACGCAAAATTTTTCACTGAAACGATAATTTTTTAACTAAAACCCAAGGTTTTTTATCACAATTAGACAAATAATTTGTATTTTTGAAGACAAAATATTGGTCAAAATGTACGACAGGGCGATTCTCCATATGGACCTCGACTCCTTTTTTGTCTCTGTTGAGTGTCTGAAAAATTCAGCTTTTGTAGGCAAGCCCTTGCTCATCGGCGGCACCAGCAACCGGGGTGTAGTAGCCTCCTGCAGTTATGAAGCACGGCGGTTTGGAGTCCATTCGGCCATGCCCATGAAAATGGCACTCCGACTGTGTCCCCAGGCCATCGTGCTGCGGGGCGACATGGACAGCTACACCCAATATTCACACGAGGTCACCCAGGTGATTGCCGACCAGTCGCCCATTTACGAAAAAGCGTCTATTGATGAATTTTACCTCGACATCTCGGGTATGGATAAATACTTTGGTTGTTATAAGTGGTCGCTCGAGTTGCGCCAGCGCATCACCAAAGAAACCGGCCTGCCCATTTCCTTTGGCTTGTCGGTCAACAAACTCGTATCCAAGGTAGGCACGGGAGAGGCCAAGCCCAACGGCACCCGACAAATCGACCCCGGCGTGGAGAAAGAATTTCTCGCCCCCCTGGCCGTGGCCAAGATCCCCGGCGTGGGCAAGGAAACCCACAAAAAACTCAGCTTCATGGGCGTGAGGGATATCCGCACCCTAAGCCACATCCCTCCCCGGTTGCTGGAGCGCGAATTTGGTCAACACGGCCGCTCCCTCTGGGAAAAGGCCAACGCCATCGACCGCAGTCCCGTAGTGCCCTACCACGAACAAAAGTCCATGTCCAAAGAACGCACCTTCACCGAAGACACCCTCGACCTGCGTTACATGCGCAACTTACTGCTCGATATGACCGACAAACTCGCCTTTGAATTGCGCAACGACAAAAAACTTACCTCCTGCATCGCCGTCAAAATCAGATACGCCGATTTTAACACCTACACCAAACAACGCCAGATCCCCTATACCGCCAACGACAACGTCCTCACCCGCCACGTCCTCGACCTCTTCGATCAACTCTTCGAAAGAAGGCAGCTCATCCGACTCATCGGTGTAAAATTTTCCGGCCTCGTAAGCGGCTCCTACCAGATCGACCTCTTCGAAGACACCATCGAACAAATCGAGTTGCTCAAACAAATGGACCACATCCGCAAAAGATTTGGCAGCGGGGCTGTGATGCGGGCGAGTGGGTTGTGAGGCAAGAGATTATTCCCAAACTATAAGATATGACTAAGAAAGGGTTTTGTCATTGGGTATGAACAGGTCGTTTTTGTATAGCGCCCTTACAGGGCTGGTTAGAGGATAGGCTAGAATCGCGACGGGCGATGCCCACCGTATTTGTATTATGCCCCTTCGGGGCTTGTGGTTGTATGCTATGAGTTTAAAAGGCCCAACAAGAAGGATCCAAGATGCGAGCACAAAATTTAACTTAAAACCTGAACGATGTGGAGCAGGAAAAAAGGCTTGTCTGATAAGCCCGGTAGGGGCGTAATAAAAAAACCACACCCTAATGCCTAAAAAAGATCTTTCAGTGTGACAAGCCCTGAAAGGGCGCCCTAAACTTACGAGGGGCAACGCCCGTCGTAGGTAAACGAAACACCCGTTAGCCCTGTAGGGGCGTAATAAGCACCTACCCCCAAATATACCTCTCATCATATTCTATCTTATGTTTCTCCAAAAACGCACGATATTCCTCCTCGAATGTCTGTACACCGTGATGCTCGTGCTGATTGGCGATATACCTTTTTACCACTTCCAAGTCAGAGGGGTTGACGGAAAAGAAAAAAACGCAACATGAATCGGCATCTACCACAAATCCATTTTATTCTGTAACATCAGTCAAATTATAATATTCTATAAATGATTCATCCCACCCCCTTTCCAGTTTTTGGGGTTGTCAATTATATAATTTCTGATGCGCATCAATTCATACGGGTTGCGTATAATACGATCGTAATAATTGGGTTGAAAAAAATGATTGTCGCGATTATATTTGGGTATATTCAAATTATTTTGGTCGATGAAATCGTCAATTTTTGAATTCACCGCGGATTTGAACCCGGCCATAAACGATGAAATCGATTTGGGTTGGCGTATCAAATATGGGGGTTGTTGACGATGATGGTGATGTTGTTGTTGATGATGATGGTGTAGATACGGACGGCCGTCCGTATCTACACCATCATCATCATGGCCCATCCCGTTGGTTACATCATGGCCCAAACGGTTTGTTGCATCATGACCCGCCCCGTTCATTTCTTTTTTGACATCCCTATTATCCGGTGTAATGTGTTTTGTGGAACCGAAATTTTGCAACCGTTCATCATCCATATTTCTCAAAATCACAATGGCGTGTAAATGATTGGGCATGATGACGTATTCATCTAAAAACAATTCCTGTCTGATATCAAATGATTTTAACCATTCGGTTTTTACGATTTTACCAAAATCTGATAGCACCATTTTTTTATTCTCAATTTGCCCAAGAACACAATGCCTGTTTTGGGTAACTATGGTGATATAATAGGCTGCCTCATTTGCGTAATTCCATCTGCTGAGCCGATGAGAACCTATTCTGTATTTTCCGGCAAATTTTTTCACTGCATTCAAATTTTTGATTAACCCTGATTTGTATTTCTTCTGTCCAGTCTTTAAAAACTGTATCATAATTAATAGCATTTAACATCCACGATTAATAAGACAATATATACCTCTTCCCCGGCAGAGATCTCACCACGCCTTTGAATTCCAGAGCCAGGAGCTGAGATGCCAGTACGGATGACGGTAGGTTTAGGCCGTATATCAGAGTTTCGATGCCGCATTCTTTGCGCATTCTGATGAAATCGACGATGGCTTGCTGTTCGGTATCCAGCTCGATGAACATCGATGTCTGTATGGTTTTTTTGCGGTCGATATCGTCCCAGCGCATGATGTAGAGGAGATCGCCAAGGTCTTCCATGAGGTGAGCCTTGTGTTTTTTGATCAGCGCATTGCAGCCGCTTGACCACTCATCTCCCGGTCTGCCGGGGATGGCGAAAACATCTTTGTTGTATTCGTTGGCAAATTCGGCGGTAATGATGGAACCACCGCTGGTCTTTGATTCTATCACTACCAGGGCATCGGCCAGCGCTGCGATGATGCGGTTGCGCATGGGAAAGTTGACTTTATCGGGCCGTGTCTGGCTGCAGAATTCGGTGAGCAGGCCCCCATTCTTTATCATTTTTTTGGCCAACTCTTTATGGGCTGCCGGGTATATGATATCATGGCCATTGCCCATTACACCCAGGGTAGGTATATCCATTTCCACCGACTTTTTATGGGCACAGCCATCCACACCGTAGGCCAGGCCGCTTACGATCACCACTCCGAAATCCTTCAGCTCTTCTACCAGTTTTTCGGTGATCATCCTGCCTTGCGGACTGGGTGTGCGGGTACCTACAATGCCGACTGTGCGGTGTGGATTGAGATCCTGATTACCGCGATAGTAAAGGATGAGGGGGCTGTAGTCAAAATGGCGCAGCCGTCGCGGATAATTTTCATCCAGAAAAAATAAGACCTGGATGCCGTTCTTTTCTATAAAAAGCAGTTCTTCTTCTGCTCTTGGCAGAACCTTAGAGGCTGATATTTCCTTGGCCTTAAGCGTGCCAATGCCCGGTATTTTGGACAGTGCCGACTTTTTTTCGGCGAATACAGCCTGGGCATTGCCGCAGTAGCCAATCAGATTTTTGGAGAGCACGGGCCCGATGTTGGGCACCATAGTAAGGGCAATCCTGTACAGGGTCTCATTCATAGCGCGTCGTTTGTATGTTATGACTGTCTTTGCAGTCGGGTGTTACTTGTTACCTCAGCCCGGCGGCTCTGTTGAAATGCATTTGAGCTTGCTGGGGATCCCCCAACAAGTTAAAGCATTCACCTGTCAATTGATTGAGCGTGGGCTGATACGGATCAATTTCGAGTCCCAATTTCATAAAATGAGCGGCCCATTTTATGTCCTCGGCACCTTTTTTCTCCATGAGCTTCTTACCCACTTTAATGTAAAAAGCCATCATTTGGTTCAAATCCGGTCCCGTTCCGTTCAAATATTTCAGGTATTCGGTAGTGAAAGAGACGTCCGGCCTTCTGTCGATCACTTGTTCAAAGTCCCTGAGTAGGGGACCCAGTTCTTTGTTCATGTTGTAGGTTTCTCCGGCAATGCCCGCCATCATGAGGTTGGCATTGTAGTAATTGGGAATGATATCTGCTGCTTTTTTGGCATAGGGCATGGCTTCCTGTAACAATGATTTTTTTCTGGCCACATCGGTTGTTTCCTTAAATTCATTAAACAAAGCCGTAGCCATAAATGAATTGGCTCTGGCACTATTACCCGATACCCGCATGGCACTTTCGTTGAGGCTCAACGCGGTTTCCCAATCCGGCACGCGTATAAAACTCAAAAAGGCAAAGGCCAGTATGGGTACAGAAAGCATCACCACCTGCGCTCCCTCTTTGATTTGTTGGCTCCATTTTTCTCCGGCCTTCCATATTGCCCATGCTACCAGCAGACAGAACCCCAATGAAGGCATATAAATGAAACGATCGTTCATAAAGGTTCCCAGGTTGATGACTATGTTGGAGACAATGGTGAGGGTTATCAGATAAAAGCCAATGGCATAGCCGGATAATTCTTTTGCTTTGATTTGTTTCCATCCCCACCAGGCCATGCCGCCGTAAAGTGCCAGTGACAACCATACCTGCCATTTTGCCCAATTCATAATCGGTATGGCGTAAGGATAGTAATCGTGGGTAAGAGGGTAGGGGACGATCAACAATTTGATGTATAAACCCAAGGTATATAAGATAGTTGCCAGCTTTTCTCCACCCGACATCTCCAAAAATGGATTGTTCATAATGTCGGTTATCTTTTGATTAAGTTGTGGCACGCCTGATATAGGAAACCTTATCATTAAATAAATAAAAGATACGAGTATAAGCCAGGCCAGGCTGTTCCACGCTTTATTCCGGTGGTCTTTGCCAAACACCCAAAGCGTAAGAGGCACTACAGCCGCAAATGTAATCGTGTTTTCTTTGGATAGAAGCCCCAGGAAATAGCTGATCAATGCAGCATAGAGGTATTTTTTGCTTTTTCCATATAAGTAGTGCAATACAAAAAGATAAAGCGATAGCAGAGAGAAGAGCATTGCCATCACTTCATCCCTTCCTTTGATGTTGGCTACGGCCTCTACGTGTATGGGGTGAACGAGGAAGAGCAAAGCAGCGGCAAAACCAATATCCAACCAACCCATCAATGGTTTTTTATCCGGCATTAAAAGCTGGAACAACCGGAAGATGAACACACAGCTGAGAATATAAAGCAGGATGTTGATAACATGACTGACACCGGGTTTTAATTTATTGAAGATTCCATATTCCATGGCGAAGGTGACCAGAGAAAGCGGGCGGTAGCGATTGCCCTGGACCAGGTTCTGTTGGGCTCCAAAATATCCGATCATGGACTCCGTGGTCAAGATTTCATAAATGCCCCCAAACCCTTTTTTGGTAAATTTATTGTCTGTGATTACGATGGTATCATCCAGTACATAACCATATCGGGTTGTCTGGTAATACAAAACAAAGCCAAATAGGAGGAGTACAGCTACCTTCCATCCCTGCGACTTCCAAAAACCATCGGTCATTTGCCAAGGTGCTGCAGCCACTTTTGGAGTAGTTTCAGCGGATGTGTAATTCTTCTTATTTTGTTTCTGTTTTGCCATAGATCAAAATCAAATAATTAAAATATATAGAATGAAGATTGTCAAATGTAATCTTGGCCAAAATTAGAAAAAATATTACATCTTGCACCCTCAACTTATTTTCGTGTTTCTACCCTGTTACCATAAGTCATCATGAAATTATTACCCAAAAAATTTTATCAATCTGAAGAGGTGGCTGAGATTGCCAGGCAGCTGTTGGGTAAGGTTTTGGTTTGTGATTCAGAAGGCATAAGTGTCTCATGTCGCATAGTAGAAACCGAAGCCTACCGGGGTCCGGACGATCGGGCGTGTCATGCATACAATCACCGAAGAACCGAACGCACAGAGGTGATGTATGCTGACGGAGGATGTGCATATGTGTATATTTCATACGGCATGCATCATCTGCTTAATGTAGTTACGGCTCCCGTCGATTTTGCCCATGCGGTTTTGATCAGAGCAGTAGAACCCATATCGGGTATTGAAACCATGCAGTGCCGCAGAAAGCTCATGGCTGAAAATTATTTGTTGACAGGAGGTCCGGGTAAGGTCTGCCAGGCTCTCAACATAGACAAAAGCTGGAATCTCGTAACATTTTATGAACCGGAATCTCCCTTAAGAATTTATGATGATGGTTTTAAAATGAGAGACTTTGTGGCAACCCCGAGAATAGGCATGTCTGTTCACGTGGGACAGCATTCGCATTGGCCCTGGCGGTTTTATATGAAGGACAACAGATGGGTGAGTCGACCTTTGAAAGTCAAATATCCGTGGTAAAACAAAAAAGGCGACCCGGTTGAACGGAGTCGCCTTTTTCTTGTGCTTGTAAGTGCTTATTTCTTCAAATTATAGGCAATTGCATTTTTACCTATTTGTTTACCTAGTCTCAAACCTTCAGTACAGTCAAATCTTGGGTGGACACCTAAAGGAATTCTCGAATAGGCGTTTTCTTCACCGATTTGTGTGATTGTGGTATAAGTTCTTGGTGTTCCAATAAACTCTGATCTGCCGTAATGGCATCTATCAGTGAAGGTATAATTTTCACCAAAAAAGTCACTTAATATTGAGATAGCTAAACCTCCAAATGTTGAGTGCCCGGAAGGATATCCAGGAAATGGCGGGGTAAGATTATCTGTACCGACAGCATTACCAAGAATTGTCCTGAATTCAGGATTTATTACATTTGGAATATAATTGAAGGGTCTCTCAACGTTGTAATGGTATTTTGAGCCCCAGGCAGCAACCGCTGCATCGTTTTCTGCCATTCCTAGTTTCAATAATAGATGAACGCAAAATTCAAGATTGGCATTTTCATTTTGAATCATCTGATTGGCAATCTGGAAGACTCTTGCAGGAGGGCTGAATGTAAGCCCAACTATATCATCACTCCAGAATTCTGCTCTCCACCTTCTCTCGTGGGTAAGATTTACAATGTTTTCGTTTACTTCTAAAAAGTCTTTATAATATTGACTTGCCGGATTAGTACTATACGCTGGAGGAGCTGGAGAAAGCAACTCATTACCAAATGTTGTAAAAGACCTAACTTTTCCAAAATAAGGAAACAAAGATTTTCCATCAGCTGGTTGCCATTTGCCAACACCAGATGGGGGTGAATAATTAGACGGGAATGGATCTGCTGCTTGAGATACACCTTCAATGTCTGTATCCGCATATTTCATAACGGCATCGGCCACCAACCTTCCCCATTCCTGTGAATTGTTGAAAACTTCCTGGCTAACTTTGGTTTTTAATGTATTGTTAAATGATGATTCCAAATCATTGATCAGGCCTCTCTGGTCTGTATTAGCAACCGCCATCATGTGCTCCATAGACCTGGCTAGGGCTGCATTTACTGCGATATTCCAGTCATACTTCAACTTGTCTTTTGGAAGATCAGGAACCGTAAGTCCTGACAATTTGGTGTCGTTTGACACGAAGTCCGGCATGCCCGGTAAGGCAGCTTCATAAGCAGACATCCAAATGTATGCCAAAGCGCGGGAAGTTGCACAGGGCCTAAATCCTGGTAAATCTTTTTCAATGTCCATATACAATTGGATCCATTCAGACACAACGTTGTTGTTGTAATTGGCAGCCAGATTTTCTTCCGGCTGAATGGGATCGATGGGGTCAACTTCATCCTTACATGCAGCAAGAAAGATCATAGAAAACAGCATAAGGAACATTCCATTACGCAAAATTAGGATATTCATGGTTTTTACTATTTTTTTCGCTTAAATAAAAAATTTGGCCAATCCTTTGATTAGCGCTCACAAATTTACCCTTTGTAAAGTGTATGATTTCTATTTTTTTCCTTAAAATCTGCTTAAAACGGGTATGATTTTTATCAAAATGATAAATTCGGAGCTTTAAAATCAAAAATTAGAATTTTTTAATTTCATAAACTATTCAAAATGATATAATTATTGATGAGATTTGCACGCATATATGTTTTTTTAATGTGTAGATAATAGCATGAAAATTTTACTAATTGACGATGAAATTAAGATCATTCAATCGTTGAAGCAGGGATTGGAGGAAAACGGCATGGAAGTGGAGCTGGCTTTTGACGGCGAAACCGGTAAAAATTTAGCCGAAAAAAATACATTCAATGTAATTGTTTCCGATGTGATCATGCCAAAGCTAAACGGGTACGAATTGGTCAAAGAGCTTAGAGCCCATGGAAATGAAACCCCTGTGTTATTGCTTTCAGCCCTCGATGCAATAGACGAAAAAGTGGTTGGGCTTGAGTCGGGTGCAGATGATTATCTGTCCAAACCTTTTGCTTTTCAGGAGTTATTGGCCCGAATCAAGGCATTGGATAGAAGAAAAGGGGCCAAATCAACAAACAACACGTTGAAATATGCCGATATTGAGTTAAATTTGGATACGAGATCTTTTTACAGAGGAGGCCAAAAAATTGACCTCACTCCAAAAGAGTATTCCCTGATCGAGTACTTTTTGCGCAACCCTGAACGGGTAATTTCTAAACCCGAACTGGCAGAAAAAATCTGGGAAATTGACTTTGTAACCAATACCAATGTGATTGAAGTTTATGTCAATTACCTCCGAAATAAAATGGACAAAAATTTTGAAAATAAACTGATTCACACTCAATTTGGAATAGGATATATGCTTATTGATCAACCGGCATAAACATGCAAATACGCACAAAATTAACATTGCAATTTATCCTTATTGTGGCCACCATCATGTTGGTCTCCTTTTACTATATTCACAATCGGTTCAGGGATCAGTTGCAGGATGATTTTTATGAGTCTTTGAGGTCCAAAGCCTTCCTCACAGGTGAGATGTTGGTGGGTAAAATACGGGATCACAACGAAGAGGTTTTTCAGAACAAACCTTCAAACGAACACAACCCCCTTTCATCCGAAAATATATCGATTTACAACAGCGAAAATCAACTGGTTTATAGCTTCAGCCAGTCTCCTGCACAACTCAATAAAGACAAACTCAACCAGGTGAGATTAGAGCGGGAAAAACGTTTTGTTTATGACAAATACAACTCCATTGGAGTCCTGTACAAAAATAAATTCGGGTTTGAGTATATCATTGTAGCTGAATCTGTTTTTAATTCAAGTCAGCTCAGCAACCTTACCAACATTCTGATGTGGGTGTACATTTTATTTATCAGCCTTGTAGCATTAGGAGGATGGATCTTTGCCGGCCAGGCACTAAGACCGGTGAACTCGATTATGAACGAAGTGGAAGCGATTTTGCCATCAGACATGACCCACAGGCTCAATCATTCGGGACAAAGAGATGAGTTGTCACGTTTGGTCCAGACTTTCAATAAGCTACTCGATAGAATCCAACAGGTGTTCATCAATCAAAAACAATTTTTATCCAACATTTCACACGAGCTCAAAAATCCTCTGAATGTAATTTTATCTCAAATTGAAGTTACCCTCAACAAACCAAGAACCTCAGAAGAATACCAAACCGTATTAAAATCTGTATACGAAGATATGATCGAACTCAGTGATGTTTCTTCTAAAATTATGCAGTTGTCCAAAATCAATGCTGACGGCAGCAGCATCAGATTTGAACCCTTTAGGATTGATGAAGTTTTGTTTCAGGCAAAGACTACGGTTCAAAAATTACACCCCAACCAAAAAATATCTCTGGTTATGTCAAACCTGCCGGAGGATGAGAATGGATTGTTGTTCAAAGGTAATGAGCAGCTCATTAAAACGGCCCTTGTCAACATCATGGAGAATGCCATGAAGTATGGAGCCAATCAGGAAGTTGTTACTACCCTCGAATTCAACCCGGGTAAAGGTGCCGTTATCTGTGTAGCGGATAAAGGTATTGGCATGGAAAAAAAGGAGGTTGACATGGTTTTCGAACCCTTCTACCGATCAGAGAACGCCAAAGTAATTAAAGGTTCCGGCATAGGACTTTCGCTCGTCAAAAGTATTTTTGAATTGCACAACCTCAAATACGAGGTGAAAAGCATTAAACACAAAGGCACCAGATTTTACGTTTACTTTTTGACCGAGAACGACAAATCCCAACCCCTAACGATCAAAGAAATGCCGGCTTATGAAAAGGTATCGTAAAACCGTTCTTTTAGCTCTTTTGCTACTGACCATCTCAACAGCCGGATATGTCTTTTGGCAAAAACATTCCACACCCAAAACAGATGAAGACATAGTGCTGATTAATGAGTGGTACCAATTGGCACTCGAAATAGAAACCGATATTGAAGGTATTGCCGTACCGGTGGCAGGTCGTTTTTATGGTTATTTCGGATTTATACCCATGACCATAGAAGCCTCCGAAAAAGGGCAACTGGATCAACTTTCTTATTACTTTCCAAACCTGGATCTCAGTAAAATTAGAAACAGAAAAAATACTCGTTTTGGTCCTGCATTCAATAAAGCAGCCAAGGTCTTCTTGTCCAGGTATTACATCAATATTCCCTATCATCTCAACAAAAAGGCAGAAGACATTGAGAATAAATGGAACCAACGTTGGATGAAAGAATTGGGACCGGAGATCACAGAACACTCAAAGAACCTCGGTAGAGATATAGCCAATGCAGTATACGCCTGGTCAGAAGAAGATGAGCAGGGACACCAGGCTTATCTTCACAATTTTGATAAGGATTATGACCCCCCCAAGGGTCCGGGTCTTTGGAAAGAAGATGATGAGCATCCAATGCCGGCCCTCTTACCGCACTGGGGCAAGGTTCGTACTTTTGTCATCAATGCCGATGAATTTATTGCCACACCCTTACCGCCCTATTCAACCGACCATAATTCTATTTACTATATTCAGGCACTTGAATTATTTACTATAAGTGCACCCTTGTCCTATGAAAACAAATGGATCTCGGAATATTGGAGCGACGATGTGAGAGGTCTTACTTTTACTCCGTCGGGTCGATGGATATCTATTTTAAATCAGTTTGTATTGGAAAACAAGGTGCCAAGATCGAGGGCCATCGAGGCTTATTTTAAACTGGGTATTGGCATCTCAGATGCATTGGTAGCCTGCTGGAATTCCAAATACATTTACAATCTGGAAAGACCACAGGATTTTATCCGAAAAAATATTCATGAAGATTGGCGGTCTTTCCACCATTCACCCAATTTTCCAAGTTATCCTTCCGGCCATTCGACCATTGGCGGCGTCAGTTCAACAATCCTTGCTAATATATTTGGAGATACAATTGATTTTACTGACAAAAGTCATGAAGGGCGCATCGAATTTCAAGGTAAAGCGAGGCACTTCACCTCATTTAAAGAAATGGCAGAAGAGAATGCATATTCCAGGATACCTTTGGGAGTACATTACAGAATAGATTGTCAGGAAGGGTTAAGGCTCGGAGAATCGGTTGGAAAGCGCATCAATCAAATTAAGTTTACCGTTCCGGTTACACCAAAAAAAGTTGAACCCGGCAAACCTATTTCAGCTATTTGATGACTTCTCAGCGATCTTAATTCCGGAAGACGTACCTATCCTGTCTGCACCGGCCTCTATAAAAGCCAGTGCGGTTTCCAGATCAGAAATTCCCCCTGATGCTTTTATTTTCGCCTTGTTTCCAATCCTGTTTTTAATGGCTTTTACAATCTCCAGGTCTGCTCCTTTGGGTGCAAAACCGGTAGATGTTTTTAAATAATCTACCTTGTATTGCAAACACAGATCTGTCAAATGCAGTATCTCTTCCATATCCAGATAGGCTGTTTCAAAGATCAGTTTGAACACAGCACCATGAGACGAAATCAATGCACTGAGCTGTTCGATTTCTGCCTCCACTTTTTCCCATTGCCGTGATTTAATCCAGGAAACATTTACCACCACATCAATTTCCTGAGCCCCATGTTGAATCATTTCACGGGTCTCAAATAATTTTGTGGCAGTATCGCTGTAGCCCAACGGAAAACCTACCACGGTACATACTTTTACCTGTGAACCCTGTAAAAGAGACACGGCGAGTGGTACATGACAAGGAGGCACACACACAGCCGCAAAGCTATGTTCTTTGGCTTCATTGCACAAAGCTTCAATATCGGAGGCCGTGCAAAATGCTTTTAGCAAGGTGTGATCAATATAAGAAGCTACAGACATCATTTTCCGTGGCAGTGTTTGTATTTTTTACCGCTGCCACATGGACACAGGTCGTTTCTTCCCACTTTTTCTTCTTGTCGGACAAAGGTCTCTATCTTCTTTTCAACAGACCTGCCAGAGTTTTCAGCAGCAGCTCTTCTTGCCTCCTCTTCTTTGTTGGTCTTGATGTTGGAAAGGTCTGTTTTTACCTCTCTGGCTTCCCGAACTTCATCATTCTGTACTACCAATCTGGCCCTCATGAGGTAAGAAACTACTTCCATATTTACGGAATAGATCAATTCCTCAAACAAACGATAGGCTTCCATTTTGTAAATCACAAGTGGATCCTTTTGTTCGAAGGTTGCAGCCTGTACAGAATCTTTCAACTCATCCATTGCCCTGAGGTGCTCTTTCCAGTTGTCGTCGATCAAAGACAAAGCGACCGCCTGTTCAATATCGATGGAAATGGTTTCTCCGCTTGATTCTACTGCTCTTTTGAGGTCAGCAGTTAATTGCAACGGATGGCCTGTGCCATCTTCAATAGGTAATAAGATGCGTTTGTATTGATGTCCCTGATTTTCATAAACATTTTTAATAACAGGCATGAGCATCGCTTTGAAATGCTCCTTCTTTTGCTCATAAACATCCATCACCTTGGTCCTGAATTTTTCAACCAGTGCAGCTGGTGAGGACGAAGTAAAGGTTGCCTTGTCAATATCCGGATCCAGGCTCAGCATAGAAAGACATTCGTTTTCGAAGCCCTCGTAGTCATTGGTGTTTTTAAACTTCAATACCAAAGATTCAGTGAGTGATTCGAACATGTTGAAAATGTCGACTGACAACCTGGTACCTTCCAATGCATGGTTTCTTTTTCTGTATATGGCTTCACGCTGGATGTTCATCACATCGTCGTATTCCAGCAATCTTTTTCTAATGCCAAAGTTGTTTTCTTCAACTTTCTTTTGGGCGCGTTCGATGGATTTGGTAATCATGCTGTGCTGAATTACCTCTCCTTCCTTGTGTCCCATTCTGTCCATGACACCGGCAATGCGATCACTTTGGAACATGCGCATGAGGTTGTCTTCCAAAGAGACGTAAAACTGAGATGTACCGGGGTCTCCCTGACGTCCGGCACGACCCCTTAACTGGCGGTCTACCCTTCTGGAATCGTGTCTTTCAGTAGCAATGATGGCCAAACCGCCTGCGGCTTTTACTTCATCATTGATTTTAATATCCGTACCCCTACCCGCCATGTTGGTGGCAATGGTTACCCTGCCGGGCTTACCGGCTTCGGCTACGATTTCAGCTTCTCGCTGGTGCTGTTTGGCGTTCAATACGTTATGGGAGATACCTCTCAAATCCAGCATCTTGCTCAATTTTTCTGAAATATCTACAGAAGTTGTACCCACCAAAACGGGTCGACCTGCCTGCGTCAGCTTGCTAATCTCATCGATTACGGCGTTGAATTTTTCTCTGGTGGTTTTGAATACAAGGTCTTCTTCGTCTTTTCTGACTATCGGTTTATTGGTGGGAATGACCACCACATCGAGTTTATAGATTTGCCACAATTCTTGTGCTTCTGTTTCGGCGGTTCCCGTCATACCACACAATTTGTGGAACATCCTGAAATAGTTTTGCAAAGTAATGGTAGCATACGTTTGCGTAATATTTCCAATGTCTACATTTTCTTTGGCTTCCAATGCCTGGTGAAGACCATCGCTGTAACGGCGACCTTCCATCATACGGCCGGTTTGCTCATCTACAATTTTTACCTCACCATTGATTACCACATATTCCTGGTCTTTTTCAAATAGGGTGTAGGCTTTCAATAACTGAGATACAGCGTGCAACCTTCGCGACTTGGTGCTAAAATCTGTGATCAAAGATTGTCTTTCTGCAGCCAGTTTTATTCCTTCAGATTTTTCACGTTCGGTGATAGCCAGCATAGCACTGGTGATGTCAGGCAGAAGGAAGAAATTCTCATCGTTTTCTCCTTTAGACAAATATTCAATTCCCTTTGCCGTAAGTTCAACACTTCTGTTTTTCTCATCTATCACAAAGTAAAGAGGTCTATCTGCAATCGGCATGTGTTTATTCTGCTCCTGCATGTAATAGTTTTCCGCTTTCTGGAAAGTAACTTTTACCCCTTCTTCACTCAAAAACTTAATCAATGGCCTGTACTTTGGCAGGGCCCTGTGGGCTCTGAGCAAGGCCAGACCTGCCTCTCCTTCATTGTAACCGGTTTTGCCGGCCAGGAACAATTTTCGGGCTTCAGCAAGGTATTCTGTAGCCAGCTTGCGCTGTGCATTGACCAGAGATTCAACTTTCGGGTTTAAGTCCTGGTACTCTTGTTCATCAGCACCTTCCGGTACAGGTCCGGATATGATCAAAGGCGTTCTGGCATCATCGATCAAAACGGAATCCACCTCATCCACCATAGCAAAGTGGTGTTTGCGCTGCACTTTTTCATCGGCACTTCTCACCATGTTGTCGCGCAGATAATCGAAACCAAATTCGTTGTTGGTTCCGTAGGTAATGTCGCAATTGTAAGCGGCTACACGCTGTGCAGAATGGGGTTTGTAATTGTCAATACAGTCAACCGTAAGGTACAAAAACTCAAAAATAGGACCTACCCACTCGCTATCCCTTCGTGCGAGGTAGTCGTTTACGGTAACCACGTGAACACCAAGTCCGGAAAGCCCGTTGAGGTAAGCCGGCAAGGTAGCCACCAGGGTTTTACCTTCCCCTGTTGCCATCTCCGCAATCTTTCCATCGTGCAGCACCATACCACCAATCAACTGTACGTCGTAGTGCACCATATTCCAGGTAATTTCACCACCTGCAGCGGTCCAGGAGTTCTTCCATTTGGCGGCATTGCCATCAATGGTGATATAGTTCTTTTTGGCTGCCAAATTGCGATCGTGTTCGGTTGCTGTAACCTCAATTTCCTGATTTTGGCTAAATCTTCTTGCTGTTTCTTTGACAGTGGCAAATGCCTCCGGTAGGATAGCTTTTAGTATTACCTCCAGGTGGTTATCTCTTTCTTTGACAAGCTCATCGATCTGATCAAATAAATATTCCTTGGTTCCCAAATCGTGTTCAGCATCTGCTTGTTCTTTGAGTCTGTTAATATCCTTGTCGATACCTTCCAGGTGTTGTGCTATTCTTTCTCTGAACCGAAGGGTGTTCCCTCTGAGCTCATCATTACTCAGCTTTTTATATTCTTCTGCAAAAGCATTGATTTTGTCTACGATGGGTCTATATCCCTGAACGTCGCGCTCGTGTTTTGTTCCAAAAATTTTTTTGATAAAATCTAACATATCGAAATTGATTATAGTGCGGGGAAGATCCCCCGGGGGTTGTACCTGACAGAGATTGGCAATTCAACCGGAAGTCAAAGATAAAAATTCCCGTTCATACCCCCGATCGAATATTGTTCCAGTTTGGAATACCATCTCCTGATTCAAGGTCCTCTTTCATGGGTGTTTAAAGAATTTAATCTAAGATTCAAAATATAAAACACAAAACCGCAAAAAAAACAGTGTATTATTTTGAAATATCTCAAGAAAGCAGGAATAAATTTATATTTTTTCCAATGACAGAAAACGCGTGTTCACGGTGACATAATGGCAGATGGATGCCGGTCAAATGAACATTTAATTGATAGATGTTTTCCTATTTTTGTGGGACAGCATGGCCCTTGTACTGGGAAAGCTCTTTGGGTAAAAAGAATTATTTCCCCATATGGCATCATTATCATTGTAAACACCTAAAATTTCAAAATGAAGATATTTTGTATCGGCAGAAATTATGTTGATCACGCTTTGGAACTCAACAACCCCGTGCCAAAATCACCGCTGATTTTTATGAAACCGCAGACAGCCCTGCTTACAGATGGTAAACCTTTTTTTCATCCCGACTTCAGCGAAAATATTCATCATGAAATTGAGTTGGTGCTAAAAATCAAAAAGAATGGGAAAAACATAGTATCCGGTTTTGGGTCTGACTATTTTGATGCCATCGGACTGGGTATTGATTTTACAGCCCGCGATTTGCAGGATAAACTAAAGGAAAAGGGGCAACCATGGGAACTGGCCAAAGCTTTCGACAACAGTGCTGTTTTGGGCAACTTTGTAGATAAGTCAGAACTGGACGATTTGGCTGCAGTCGATTTTTCTTTGACCAAAAATGGTGTTATTGTCCAGCAAGGCAATTCCAGGGACTTGATTTTTTCATTTGGCTACCTCATAGAATACATTTCCCGTTTTTTCACATTGCAAACTGGAGATTTGATTTATACCGGCACCCCTGCCGGGGTAGGACCCGTAAAACCAGGCGATGTCCTGGAAGGATATTTAGGCATTCAGTCCATGCTTAAGTGTGAAGTTAAGTGATGTGCTGGTTGCTGGAAAGCCAAAAACGGCGAAAAAAAGGGTTATAAACAGGGATTTTCCTCCGACAAATTTAATTTTCTATCAAAAAACCGGGGTCAGGTAAAAAATTAAGTTTTGTTTTTTGACGGCTTCACTTAAAGAGATTTTAAATATTATGCCAGCACTAAATTATATTTTTAGCAGGCAAAGAAAATATTGACTATCGCAAAAACCGTAAATAAAGCGAACTGCTTTATGTCATTATTACACTATCTTTGGCGACAAAATTGTGGAAAGTGCCAAACAGATTAAAAAACGTATACCAGAAAACTAAGATTGTTGCAACCGTTGGACCAGCATGTAATACAGATCCAGGTCTGGTATCATTGGTCAATGCAGGCGTAGACGTGTTTCGTCTCAATTTTTCGCACAGCAGTCACGCCGAACATAAAGCAGTCATAGACCATATAACCGATATCAATGCCAGAAACAATGTCCACATTGGAATTCTCGCCGACCTCCAGGGGCCCAAATTGAGAATTGGCAAGATAGCAAACGGCAGCATGGATATTGTGCCGGGTGATATCCTCACTTTTACCAACGAGGAGTGTGTGGGCACCAAGGAAAAGATTTATATGTCGTACGACCAATTTGCCCAGGACGTAAATGTGGGTGAAAGAATCCTGGTAGACGACGGCAAGATCGTATTGGAAGTGGTTTCTACCAATAAAAAAGATGAAGTAAAACTCAAGGTAATCTTTGGTTTTACCCTTTCTTCCAATAAGGGGGTCAACTTGCCGGATACCCAGGTTTCTCTTCCTTGTTTGACCGAAAAAGATTTGGAAGACCTGGATTTTATCCTCACACAGCCGGTTAACTGGATAGCCCTCAGCTTTGTGCGAAAAGCGTCGGATATTCTGGATTTGAAAGAAAGAATAGCGGCCAAAGGCCACCATGCCAAGGTAATCGCAAAAGTCGAAAAACCGGAAGCCATCAAAAACATTGAAGACATCGTAGAAGCAACCGATGCCGTAATGATTGCCCGTGGTGACCTCGGCGTTGAGATGCCCATAGAACTCATACCTACAACACAAAAACAGATCATCCACCTTTGTCAGGAAAAAGCAAAGCCGGTCATCGTGGCTACTCAGATGATGGAGAGTATGATTACCAATCCAAGTCCAACCCGCGCTGAAGCAACGGATGTAGCCAACGCCGTTTTGGATGGTGCAGATGCTGTGATGCTCAGTGGAGAAACATCTGTAGGAAATCACCCTGCACTGGTGGTACAGGCAATGAACAAAATCATAGCCAACGCAGAAAAAAATTATTACCTGCAAGGCAAAAGAACCAAACCAAAACCGGAAACACAGAGCTTTTTATCTGACTCCCTTTGCTACGCAGCAGCACAATTGGCAGACAGGATCTCAGCCAGGGCAATATTGGGTATAACCGTGGTAGGTTATACGGCATTCAAAGTATCTTCATACCGACCGGATGCGGCCATTTATATATTTTCATCACACAAACATATGTTGGCTACGCTCAACCTGGTATGGGGTGTCAGATGCTTTTATTACGACAAGTTCAGCAGTACGGATGAGACCATCGAAGACCTGGTCAATGACTTGAAAACCAGGAATTTGTTAAAAGAGGGCGACATCGTGGTGAATACAGGTAGTATGCCATTACATAAGAGATTTAAAACCAATATGTTGAAAATCACTGTAGTAGAATAAAGAAAAGGGGAACAATTGTTGACCTTTTGGTGTTTTTCACACTAATTATTCACACAATCCTGGCGATTGAAATATCTTTGCGCCCACTATGCTTTTACACATTCATAAATCCAAGATCCACAGGGCTACCATTACCCAGGCAAATCTCAATTACGTAGGCTCCATCACCATTGATGAAGACCTTATGGAGGCCGCTAACTTAATTGAAGGGGAAAAGGTTCAAATTGTCAACAACAACAATGGAGAACGCCTCGAAACCTATGTAATCAAAGGCGAAAGAGGTTCGGGTACCGTTTGTCTGAATGGAGCAGCTGCCAGAAAAGCAGAAGAAGGAGACATCGTAATCATAATCTCTTATTGTATGATGACGCCGGAAGAAGCCAAAACATTTAAGCCGGTAACGGTTTTCCCCAACGAGTTCAATAAGCTCACTTAATTCCGACTGTGTTCAAGCAAGGAGCGAGAATAGCCGGCTTTATTTCTCTGGGCTTGCTTGCCTTTTACCTGGTTTTTAGGTCACAACCCAATCCTCAGGGAGAATCCCTTCTTTCACGACTCATTAACGACTTTCAGCAAGCCGAATGGCTCTACTTATTTGTCATGGCAGGGGCCTTCATGTTAAGCAATGTTTTCAGGGCTTTGCGGTGGCAGCAAATGTTGCAGCCCATGGGGGTAAGGCTACCTTTCCTTAACTCCATTTCTGCTATCATGGTGGCTTACCTCACCAATTTGGTTATACCCAGAGCCGGAGAAATTGCCAGAGCTACTTCTATTGCCGGAACTTCCGATATTTCATTTGAGAAAGCTTTGGGCACTGTAGTGCTGGATCGAATTCTGGATATGATCTGTTTGTTGATCATTGCCATCCTGACCCTGGCCATGGCTTCTGATTTGATATTTGCCTATTTTGATCAGCATTTTGATTTGCAGAAAAGGTGGCAGGGTATGAATCAGGGCAAGGCCTTACTATTTTTGATATTGACATTTGGCTTGTTGATATTTGCGTTTTTTGTGATATCCCGAACAGCATGGTACAATTTAAAACTCAAGGCTCGTATCAATCTTTTTGTTTCAGGATTATGGGAAGGCTTATCTAGTATTAAAAACATTGAAAAACCGGCGACCTTTTTATTTTATACCGTTGCCATTTGGTTTTTGTATTTTTTTATGGCTTTTATTCTGTTTAAGGCATTGGACTCAACCGCACACCTCGGTCCAGTTGCAGGTCTGGTTGTTTTTTTCTTTGGCAGTCTGGGTATTGTTTTCCCGTCTCCGGGTGGGATGGGCAGCTACCATTTTCTGGCCATAGAGAGTCTTTCACTCTATAATATTGATGCCCGAAATGCATTTACGTATGCCAATCTCAGTTTTTTCACCATTCAGGTTTTTACCATTATCACCTTTGGCATTGCAGGTTTAATTGTATTGGCATCGGGCAAATCAAAAAAGACCAGGGCATCGGCATAATGGGCTGTCACTGGTTTTTGTTACATTTGTATCCATGGCAACATCATCAAAAATCATCCTGGATCACCAGGAACTTGCTACCCTAACCAAAGAGTGGCAAAAAGAAGGTTTAAAGGTAGTTTTCACCAATGGCTGCTTTGACCTCATTCACCTGGGGCATATTCTCTATTTACGCGAAGCAGCAGCTCAGGGTGACAAACTTGTGGTAGCATTGAATGCAGATGCCTCCGTATCAAAACTCAAAGGCAATCACAGACCGATCAATGGCGAAACCACCCGACTTGAAGTGATGGCTGCCTTCGAATTTACCGATGCAGTGACCATTTTTCATGAAGACACACCATATGAACTAATCTCGCAGCTAAAACCCAACGTTTTGGTCAAAGGCGGAGATTGGGAAGTTGATCAGATTGTTGGCAGCGATGTAGTACTTGAAGCCGGTGGTACAGTGAAATCATTGACATTTGCTCCCGGATACTCAACTACGTTGCTCGAACAAAAAATTATCAAAGCCCACCAGTCTTGAAAATGAAATACAGCATTCTTATAATGTTCTTTTTTTGTTGGACAAAAAGCTTGTTGGCACAAGACCTTTTGCTCAACAGAGAGTCTCACATGGATTTGGCAGAACGACTGCAGATTTTGTATCCCAGCGATCGTGCTTCCTCCTCTGCACTTCCCATGTCGTCAACTAAAGCAGTTATCCAACAAGGAGCAGAAAACATTCATTTGTTGTCAAAGGGGGATCATCGGGCATTTTCAGACCTTGTCAATCAATACAATTTTCCATCAGAGCAAACACAAAACCAGGTTGACACTTTATTCAAAACCCAAAGCCCAATTCTAAAATACTTTTATAAAAACCCGCACCATTTTTTAAGCGTAGACGCACCTTCCTTCAGTTTGAGGGCAAATCCTATTGTGTTGGTTTCCGGAGGCAACACTACCAACGACGATGCGCAAATGTTTCAGAATACGCGAGGCGCTGAAGTGTATGGGTATATCGACGATAAGGTTTATTTTTTTTCAAGGATTCTCGAAAACCAGCAACAGTTTTTACCCTGGATCAGAAATTATATCAATGAATACCAAAGCATACCCCAGCAAGGTTTTTATAAGACTTACAACAGCAGTGTATTGGGAGGTTTGAATGGTTATGACTTTCTCAATGCCCAGGCATATGTGGGTGTGCCTATTTCCAAAAGCATTTCAATAGAGCTTGGCCATGGCAGGCATTTCATTGGCAATGGCATTCGTTCATTGTTGTTATCAGATTTTAGCAACAACTACTTTTACCTGAAATTCAACACCCGGGTATGGAAGTTGCACTATCAGAACATTTTTGCGGAGTTAAACACCATTAGTGCCAATCAATTTCCCAACGATCTTTTGCTTAATAAAAAATACATGGCCAGTCACTATCTCAGTTTCAGGCCACGCAGAAATTTGGAAGTTGGCGTTTTTGAATCTGTAATATTTGCCCGTCAAAATCAATTTGAATTTCAATACTTAAACCCTGTTATTTTTTACAGGATGGTTGAACAGTTTTTGGGAAGCCCGGACAATGCCATGATAGGCTTGAACCTCACCTGGGATGTAAAAAACAGGGTTCGTTTCTATGGTCAGTTGCTGCTGGATGAACTCAATTTTGGCTTCTTCAAAGAAGACGGCTGGTGGGGCAACAAACATGGTGTTCAAACAGGACTAAAATACATCAACGCTTTGGGTGTAGACAGATTGGACCTCACTGCCGAATACAATATGGTAAGGCCTTTTACGTATAGTCATGATCGCAAAGAAGAAGGGATAGTGTTGACCAGTTATACACATTACAACTCCCCGCTGGCACATCCGCTTGGAAGTAATTTCAGAGAGTTTTTATTTAGGGCAAAGTACAGCGGACTCAAAAAATGGTATTTCGAAGCCGATGCAGCCTACATGCAACAGGGAAAAAACGGAGGGGTCAATTACGGCAGCGATCCCCGCGTTGACAATACCACCCGGGTAGGGGACTACTACAACCAGTTGTTGCAGGGAATCAGAAACAACATTCAGTTTGTAAGGGCTACGGCCCATTATAACATCTGGCCCAACTACCAGGTATTTTTACAAGCCATTTATCGAAAATCTACGCTTGTGGAAAGTGTAGGGGGACAACAAAAATACTTTTACCTTGGAGCGGGAATCAGCATCAATGCTGCCGCAGATAAAAACATCTTTTAACATGACAAAGGATACCATTACCATCCTGGGTGATGTCATTTTGGACAGATACATTCAAGGCACTACCACACGCATATCACCTGAAGCTCCCGTGCCTGTGGTAAAGATAGACAATGACTATTACACATTGGGAGGGGCTGCCAATGTAGCCCACAACCTGGCCAATTTGGGTGCAACTGTGAAATTGCTCGGAGCCGTTGGCAGAGATGAATCCGGCAGGTGGCTACACGATTTGCTGGTAGCCAAGGACATTGAACCGGTGTTGTACCTTGACCCACAAATTCCAACTACTACCAAAACGCGCGTGGTTTCCCGCAACCAGCAAATGATCCGCATAGACAATGAAGGACACTTCGCCCATTCGCCCAAGTCGCTGGAATTTTTTAAACATCATTTCGAACAATCAGAAGTATTGGTAGTATCTGATTACGACAAGGGATTTTGTTCTGAAGATGTAATGGAATGGATGTTTCATAACCTTCGATCCGGAGCCAAAGTCTTGGTAGATCCCAAGGGAAAGAACTGGGAAAAATACAACGGGGCATTTCTGGTAAAACCCAACCTCGCAGAAATAGAAGAAGTAAGCGGTAAACAAATCTCCAATGAGAATCAGGTGGTGGAAAGCGTTGGTAAAGAGATTTTCAACCAATACAACTTTACCCACTTGCTGATTACACGAGGAAAAGAAGGTATGACATTAATCAACAAAGAAGGAACCTTTCACTTTCCCACACACAAGGTAGATGTTTACGATGTATCAGGAGCCGGCGATACTGCTATGGCTGTATTAGCTTTGAAAATGCAGCAAGGTTATCCGCTGACTGAGTGCATAAGATATGCCAATCTGGCCTCTGCTTTTGTGGTTACCAAGCCTACCACTTATGCCATCAATACCAAGGAACTGGAAGATATGATGAAAAAATACGGCGACGAATAGCATAAAACACAAAACCCACTATACCACGGGGAACCGCAGCATAATGGGTTTTGATTGTATCTCGGTTTTCTTATTTATTGGATTCTATCTCCCTGATGTTTTCTTTCACCTCAGTTTCGATATTGGCCTTTGCTTTATTGAATTCGCGGATTCCCTGACCCAATCCTTTCATCAGTTCAGGAATCTTTTTGCCTCCAAACAACAAAAGCACTACCAACACAATGGCAACTAATTCTCCGGGTCCGATAGCGCTTAAAAATAATGCTGAAAATAACATGAATTAATTTTTATGGTACAAAGTTACAACCTATCAACGTTTTGACTTGAAAAAAAAGTCCCGGTTTACCAAATAAATACTTTGAACGGCTAATATTTTTTAATTATCTATATAAAACGATAATAACCAATGGCTTATAGTCTATTTTTTCAAACCAATTTCTCTCAGTCGCTCATTTAAATATTCTCCTGCCGTAATGGGTTCATAGGCCAGCGGATTATCTGCGGTAACTGTTGACTCCAGGCAAGTGAGGTCCATGGAAGACTTGGGGTGAAGGAAAAATGGTATGCTCAATCTGGGCACATGCCATTGTTCTCTAGGCGGATTCACCACCCTATGGGTAGTAGATTTAAGGTAATTGTTGGTCAAACGCTGAAGCATATCTCCCACATTGATTACAATTTCATCGGCTTCCGGCACTATATCCAGCCATTCACCTTGTGAATTGAGCAATTGTAAGCCACCGGCAGAAGCACCTACCAATAGGGTAATCAGGTTGATATCCTCATGTTGTTCAGCGCGAATGGCTGTTTTGGGCTCTTCGGTGATTGGAGGATAGTGAATGGTTCTGAGGATGCTGTTGCCATCTTCAATTTTATCGTCAAAATAATTTTCAGGTAAGCCAAGGTGTAGGGCAATGGCTCTCAACAAATGCCCCCCGGCTACCTCGAATGCTTTGTATAACTGTTTGCTATAGTCAGAAAAACCTTCAATTTCTTCTACCGTGGGGTTTGTGGGATATTCTGACTTTAAAGGATGATCATCGCTTACATATTGTCCGATCTGGTAAAACTCTTTCAAATCGGCAACATTGGACTGCTTTGCGTGCTCTTTTCCGTAAGAGGTATATCCTCTCTGTCCTGCCAGCCCCTCGATTTCGTATTTTTTCTTGATTTCTACCGGTAGTGAAAAGAAAGCCTTGGAGGCGGCATAAAAGCCATCGATCAAATCTTTGGGGACCTGGTGGTTGATCACACCTACAAAACCTACTTCGTGAAAGGCTTTTCCCAGTGCATCCACAAATGCTTGTCTTTGGGTTTCATCTCCATTGACAAAACTTGTCAAATCAACCAACGGAATGGATCTATTGCTCATTTGTTTGTTTTTTCAAGTTTGCTGCAATTTTGATACCAAACTGATTAAACAAAGGCCCACTATGAACCCCGGCTGCCACCTGTTTTGTTCATCAAACCGCCTCTTGCAGGGCCTCCGCCAAAGGTTTTGGCGCTGCCACCCGATTTAATTTTGCCTCCTTTTCCAAAGTTTTGGGTAGGACCACCCGGTTTTCCCGATCCACCATGACGGAGCATCTTTTTTTCCCAATCTGCGGTGCTTCCTTCCACTTTTACAACTTCCAGCTTTTTACCTTCCATTTCTTTACCGTTGAGGGTTTCAATGGCTTTGAGGGCTTCTTCTTCGTTGGGCATCGTCACGAAACAAAAGCCTTTGTTTTGTTTGGTGATATTACTCAGGGTAAGTTTGACTTTAGAGACATTTCCCAAACCATCAAATATTCCGTGAATATCAGATTCTTTGTACTTAAGGGGAATATTTCCTAAAAAAAGATCCATATTGAAAAATTTTAAATCAAATATAGGGCAATATTAACAATAAAATAAGGATAGGCAAGAATGCAATTCAAACCAAAACAAATAATACTTCGTTTATAGCATATACGATCTATTTTTGATTTGGTAAAAATGATTTTAGGCACCAATGTATTGTTTTTCTAACATGAACCACAGAAGTCAAAACATTTTTTGATGAACCCTAAAACACCGTCTATGCGCTCGATTCTGAATGTAGGCTTATTGCTTTTTACCGTATTGTTTCTGACGAAATCTGAAGCCCAGTATTTTGGTAGAAATAAGCCCCGCTACAGAGATTTTAATTTCAGGGTTCTGTCAACACCCCATTTCAATCTCCATCATTATTTAAAAACGGACGCGCCAGCTGAACGGATGGCAAGGATGGCAGACCAATGGTACAGGTACCATAGCCAGGTAATTGGTGACTCTTTGAGGTCTAAAAATCCGATTATCCTTTACAACAATCATGCAGAATTTCAGCAAACCAATGCGATTTCCGGTTCTATCGGCGTAGGAACAGGTGGCGTTACAGAGGCCTTCAAAAACAGGGTTGTGATGCCTTTGACATTCAGCAATCAAACCAATTGGCAGGTGCTGGGTCACGAACTTGTTCATGCATTCCAGTTTTATACCATTTTAAATGGCGATTCAACCAACCTGCAGTCGCTTGGCAACCTGCCATTGTGGATGGTGGAAGGAATGGCAGAGTACATGTCGCTGGGCAGGGTGGATCCATTTACTTCTATGTGGATGAGGGATGCGGTTATCCATAATGACGTACCCGAGCTGATGAATATGGATGACCCCAATTACTTTCCCTATCGGTATGGACAGGCATTTTGGTCGTTCATGACAGGTACCTATGGAGATGGAGTCATTGCTCCTCTTTTTAGAAATACAGCCATTTACGGCTTGCCCATTTCCACAGAACTAACCTTGCAAACCTCAGTTGAAAATTTATCAAAGGCTTGGGTTATTGGGGTTAAAAATCATTATGCTCCTTATCTGCGTGATAAAAAAGAAAGCCCTCCCGGTAAGAAACTATTTTCCGAAGAAAACACCGGTTCTTTCAATGTTTGTCCATCGTTAAGTCCCAACGGACGCTATGTGGTTTTCCTATCAGAAAAAGATCTTTTTTCAACCGATTTATTTTTGGCAGATGCCAGAACGGGTAAGATTATCAACAAAGTATCATCCCTGATCAAAGACAGCGACCTCGACAACTTCAACTACCTGGAATCCTCCGGTGCCTGGTCGCCCGATGGCAAGGACTTTGTGTTCATTGGCATTAAAAAGGGGAAGAATGTACTGGTGATCAAAGATGCCGATTCCGGAAAAACATTGCAGACATTGAATATACCCGGGGTAGATGCATTCTCCAATCCGGCCTGGTCGCCCGATAAAACCACTATTGTGGTTACAGGACTGGTAGAAGGACAGCCCGATCTTTATATGTACAATCTTAAAACCAAAAAAGTAAGTCAGCTTACCAATGATGTGTATTCAGAAATCCATCCCAACTTCAATAAAGAAGGGAGCCTGATAGCCTTTTCATACGACAAAAAGAGCATGGTCGGGGGAAGGAATCACGGTACTTATACTTACGACCTGGCGATCCTTAAATTGTCTGATAAGAGTATAAGCGTATTGCCCGTTTTCCATGGTGCCGACAATCTCAACCCATCATTTGATCACGAAGGAAATCTTTATTTTATCAGTGAGCGGGATGGCATGCGCAATTTGTATAAGTACAATAGTACCACAGGTGAAGTTTTTCAAATGACGGATTTGCTCACGGGGATTAGTGGTATTACCAGGTATTCACCGGCCATCACGGTATCTACCCAAAGAGACAAGCTGATGTACACCCATTACTTTAATCACGGCTATACCATTTGGGAGACCAGCGGAGCACAGCTTCTCAATCGCAAAGTAAGTGCGGATAGTGTTTCTCTGGAATCAGGAACACTGCCCGTATTGCTGAAAGGTAAAAAGGATATCGTTAATGCCAATTTATCCACTGCAGATCGATACCAATCGCTTGCCACACTGTCTGATGAACGGTATAAGCCCAGCTTCAAACTGGACTTTATTGGAGGGGCTACGGGTGTTGGGGTAGGAAACACCAATATCAACAACGCTGTTGGCTTGCAGGGCGGTGTCAACATGCTCTTCAGCGACATGTTGGGCAATCACCAGATTTTTTCTCAGATTGCACTCAATGGAGAAATTCTCGATTTGGCAGGACAAGTAGCCTATTTAAACAGGAGTCATAGGATTGCATGGGGTGTAGGTTTTTCACATATTCCTTTGAGGACCGGTTACCAGGATTACTATACCACCAATATCAACAGCCTTCCTTATCTCATTGCGGAAACCAATTTGATAAGAATTTTTGACAAGACCCTGAGTGTTTTTGCCCACTTACCCTTTTCAAGTACTTTGAGGCTGGAAGGAGGAGTTTCGGGTACTCACCGGGGATTCAGACAGGATTTGTATCGCGATTATTACCAAATCGTAGGTAATACCTATTATTATGTGGATCAGGAAAGAGAAAAGATTCCCACTGGAGACCGTTTGTATTTCAATGATTATTATACGGTAGTAAAAGGATTCGGTGCCATTGCCAACATTGCATTGGTAGGAGACAATTCCTATTTTGGACTCACTTCACCACTGGCAGGTTATCGCTATAGGCTGGGCCTTGATAAAAGTTTTGGAAACGACGACTACTTTAGTATAACGGCAGATTTTAGAAAATACTTCTGGATGAAACCGGTTTCTTTGGCATTCAGAGCTACTGCAATATCCCGGTACGAAAAAGTTGTCAATTCGGTATTTCCCTATTACGTGGGAAATATGGGTTTTGTGCGGGGATATGGCTCTATTTTGTCTACAGAGATTGTGGATGAGCTTCAATTGGATTTCAGTCAGTTGCTGGGTTCCAAAATGGCGGTGGTTGGCTTTGAAGTGAGGTTGCCTTTCACCGGTCCCAAACAATTGGCTTTGATTGGCAGCAATTTTTTACTCACCGATCTGGCCTTTTTTGTGGATGCCGGTGTTGCTGTGGATGAGTTCAGACACTTTAAAGAAGGAGAGTTGATCTACGCCATACAAAGAGACAACAGTGGAAACGTACTTCTTGACAATAACGGCAATCCCTTATATGCCTATCAGTACCTCAAACCGGCACTTGCGAGAAGCCTTGGTTTTTCACTTAGGGTCAATATGTTTGGGGCAATGATACTGGAGCCCTATTATGCAAGGCAACTGGAAAGCAAGGGTCGGTGGACCTTTGGTCTCAATTTGATCCCCGGCTGGTAGTCAATAAAAAGATGATCAGGGTTTGGCAGTCTGGTCTATATCGCCTGCTTTAATGGCCAAAAAGTAAACATGGGTAGCATCATCACTTGCTGTATATGAAAAACACAATTCCGGGTTTTTCCAGCTTAGATCCTGCCATGGATTTTGGGGATTGGGGAAGACGTAATTTTTATCCATGATGATCCATGAATGGGCTTTGCTGAAAGCACTTTGAAAGCCGTACAACATGCGTTTAAGTTCAGTAAGATCCGCCGCTGTCAGCTTATTGTCGTTGTTTACATCTGCGGCAATCAGTTGATAGGGATTGGTTATTTTTTTGATTCCTAGAATGTGATTACGCAGCAGCAGCAGATCATTGATGCCAATACCATTGCCTGCGTTGGTTTCTTTGTTAACGAATGCACACATTTCCACTCCAAATTCAGGCACATTGGCGCACAAAACATGGTCGCCCGACAAGTATAGAGGAAACTCGGGCCTATTTGCTTCCAATCTTGCATTGAACTGGGTGAGCCCTTCTTCTTTGACGGTAGTCACATGAAAATTTATGAGATGGCAGCTGTAGGGTTCATTATCAATGATGGTAAGCTTGATGGTGCCAGAGGTAGCATTAAATGCCTCATCCCAAACCGTTATCTGTTGGTCGATAGGCGAAGCAGCTACAAAGCAGGTGCGAAAAACCATTTCTGAAGATAGGTAAGTGGGATTCCACTTTTGGGCTTTGCCCACACTAAATTCGTATTCACTTGCCGCTTTTCCATTACCTTTAAAAAAGTGAACCTCATTGAGTTTATCTACCATGGGTTTTGCACCGTCAAAAGTGTACCTAAGTTTCTCTTTTGGACTGCAATTGTCACTTACCGTTTTTTGAAAATCAATAGCCCACAGCTGTACTGCATGGTTAGCTAACAGGGCGGTAGATAAGGAGACAAAAGTAGCATTGGGAGCGATTGTATCTCCTTCGCAGGGATTTTGAGAATGTGCATAAAATAGCATGGACACTGCAACAGCAGTAAGGATGAATTTTTTCATAATGGTAAATATTTTCGGGGAGCCGTAAACAAATATAGTAATAAATGCAAAACAAGTCATGCTTTTATTCTGATGAATAGATCTCAACCGAGAGCCAGGAATTTAAAATTCAGAATTAAATTTGGTGAATGTGCATATACGTCCCGGTGACTCCAAATGTTATTTTTATTTCCAACGTTTCTCTTGTGCTTAATATTGATTGAGTAAATAAAACATTAACTTATTCAGCCCTCCGTTCCCCTTGTTTTTTGGGAACATCTTGGTGGAATAAATATGGCAACTTGTCGAAGAAATGGCTGATTTGGGACATTAATGTTTGTAGACCATTTGAATACTCGCTATCTTACGGATTGTAAATTGTAATTCATGGATTTTATTGAAAATGCAGAACCCCTGCTAAGACTGTTGTGGTACATTGCACTGCCGGTCAGTCTCATTTTTATCATTCAAAGCATTCTGACATTTGTGGGTGTTGATCACGATCACGACACCTCCTGGGATGGCCCCATGGATGTATTTACATTCAGGAATCTCATCAATTTTTTCATCGGATTTTCCTGGACCGGTATTTCATTTTACAATACGATTGAAAATAAGACACTGCTTATTGGACTGGCTGCCCTGGCAGGTGCTGCTTTTGTTTATTTATTTTTCCTGATCATAGCCCAGTTTATCAAACTCGAAGAAGACAACACCTTTAATATCTACGACGCTTTAAATGAAGTGGCTTCCGTATATTTAAGAATTCCGGCCAACAGAAGCGGAAGAGGGAAAATTCAGATTTCCATCAAAGGCACCACTCACGAAATTGAGGCCCTAACTGAGGGTGAAGAAATTCAAACGGGCAGTTCGGTGAGGGTCACGCAGATTGAAAACACAAGCCTGGTGCTGGTTGAAAAAATATAAATAAAAACAGAACCCAATGATAACTCCACTTATTAGTATTCTTGTATTTGTGTTGGTGGTTTTTGTGACCATCGCAGCGCTTATTTCGCGGTACAAACGCTGTCCGTCTGATAAAATCCTGGTTGTTTATGGAAAGACAGGCGGCACATCGGCCAAGTGCATCCATGGTGGTGGCGCTTTTATATGGCCGGTTATTCAGGATTACGCCTACCTCGACCTCAAACCCATATCCATAGAAGCCAACCTCACCAATGCACTGAGCCGGCAAAACATCAGGGTGGATGTGCCTTGCCGCTTTACGATAGCCATTTCTACCGAAGTGGACAGTATGAACAATGCAGCGGAAAGGTTGCTAGGCCTGGCTCCGGAACAAATTCAGGAGCTTTCCAAAGACATACTGTTTGGTCAGCTCAGATTGGTCATCGCCACAATGACCATTGAAGAGATCAATTCAGACAGGGATAAATTCTTGGACAACATCTCCAAAAACGTCGATACTGAACTCAAAAAGATTGGTTTGAAACTGATCAACGTAAACGTAACGGATATCAAAGACGAAAGCGGCTACATTGAAGCTCTGGGTAAAGAAGCAGCCGCCAAAGCCATCAACGAAGCCAAAATCAGCGTAGCCGAGCAGGAAAAAATCGGTGAGACCGGAAAAGCCATGGCAGATCGCGAACGGGACATTAGCATTGCCGAGACCCATAGAGACCGCGATGTAAAAATTGCAATGACCCAAAAAGACAGAGAAATAAGCATTGCATCGGCCCATAAAGATGAATCCATAGGGAAAGCAGAAGCCGAAAGAGATACGAGGGTGAAAACCTCTGAAGCCAATGCCATTGCTGTTCAAGGTGAAAACGCAGCAAAAATCAACATTGCTACCTCAGATGCCCTGAGAAGGGAGAAAGAAGCGGAAGCCTTGCGTATCGCCATCACGGCAGAAAAAGTACAACAGGCCCGTGCTTTGGAAGAAGCCTATTTGGCTGAACAGAAAGCCGAATTGGCGAGGTCAGAGCGGGAGCGCTCAACCCAGATTGCCAATGTTGTGATACCCGCAGAAATTGCCAAACAACGCGCCATCATTGAAGCCCAGGCCAATGCGGAGAGAATTAGAGAAAACGCCAAAGGAGAGGCCGACGCCATTTATGCCAAAATGGAAGCCGAAGCCAAAGGTTTGTTGGAAATCCTCACCAAACAGGCAGAGGGATATGAGCAAGTGGTCAAAGCTGCCGGAGGAGATCCTGCAAAAGCGTTCCAGCTCTTGTTGATTGAGAAGCTTCCAGAGTTGGTTAAAACACAAGTTGAAGCCGTTAAGAACATCAAAATCGATAAAATCACGGTTTGGGATTCCGGTCAGCATGGCGGAGAGAATGGCACTACAGCTAACTTTGTTTCCGGAATGATGAAGTCCGTGCCTCCCTTGAACGATTTGTTTAATATGGCCGGCCTCAACTTGCCAACCTATTTGAAAGGAGAAGAACAGAAAGATAAACAAGAGGAAAAAGAATAACCGCAGCATGGCAACTTCCGGCCTATAAAATATTGTCGGAAACAGGAAGCTCTGCTGCCGGATACCCACATTAAAACGGCAATGATGTGGGTATCCTTAAAAAATGCAGTAGCTTTGCAGCCAATTTTATAAGATATCAAATGACTTTTGAGGAATTAGGGTTGCACGACCAACTGTTGGAAGCACTGTCGTATATGGGTTTTGAACAGGCAACACCCATCCAGGAGCAGGCTATTCCAGCCATTCTTGAAGGTCGGGACCTGATAGCATGTGCCCAAACAGGTACAGGAAAAACAGGAGCGTTTACCATACCCTTGTTGCAGCTGCTTTCGGAACACAGAGACAGAGGTGCCATGATCATCGTGCCTACCCGCGAATTGGCCATCCAAATCGACCAGCAGATTGAGGGGTTTGGTTATTTCTTGGGCATCCATTCCCTACCCGTTTATGGAGGTGGTGATGGATCGGGCTGGGATCAGCAGAAAAAAGCATTGGTACAAGGCGTAGACATCATCGTGGCTACTCCGGGCAAACTCATTTCTTATCTCAACCTTGGCCATGTGAAGTTGGATCACATCCGATACCTCATCCTGGACGAGGCAGACCGAATGATGGACATGGGATTCCGGGATGATATCAACAAAATCATTTCTCACCTTCCAAAGGAACGTCAGAATTTGTTGTTCAGTGCTACCATGCCTCCTAAAATCAGGGAGTTGTCGCATCGTTTGCTGAAAAATCCATTTGAAATCACCCTTTCCATTTCAAAACCTGCAGAAGGAGTACTGCAGGCAGCTTACATCTGCCACGACCACCAAAAGACACCGCTGCTCACCCGGTTGATAGCAGACAAGCCCAACTACAAGAGTATTTTGATCTTCAGCTCCACCAAAAAAAATGTAAACACCATTTTGCAATCCCTTCGCAAGCACAAAATTGCAGCAGAAGGCGTGTCTTCAGACCTGGAACAACAGGAAAGGGAAGAAGTGCTCAGCAGGTTCAGATCCAAACAAACGCGCATTTTGGTGGCTACCGATGTATTGAGTCGTGGAATCGACATCAAGGACATCAATCTCGTAATCAACTACGATGTGCCTAAAAACGCTGAAGATTATGTTCACAGGGTTGGACGAACCGCGAGGGCCGACACCACGGGTGTTGCCTTGACATTTGTCAATGAAAAAGACATGTACGATTTTGCTCAGATTGAAGCCCTTATTGAAGCTACAATTACCAAGGTAGCTGTGCCTGAAGACCTGGGGGAGGTACCGGTTTGGAAGCCGGTCAGGCAACGCAGACCCATGGGTTCCAGGGGTGGAGGCAAAAAACCGGGCAGAAAACCAAGCGGAGGAAAAAAATAAGCCACCATATAAAATTTGCCACAGTAGTTTTACAAATTCTGCGTTTAGGCAGTCACAAACCCTGAAATGGTGGATTTAGCAGAATAATATTTTGAATATAGCCTCCTGGGAAATTTAACCGTTTAGTTACCAATCTTTTATCGACGAAAATCGACATAATATTTTGTCGTTTTCTTTTTTTTGGAGGAAAATTCTGCTTACCTTTGCCCACGTTTTGCAAGACCCTTCGAAGATCATGAGCCAAAAACACATTTTCCACTTCATTTTTGCCCTGTTTATCGCGTTTTCAGCGGCTGCACAGGATCACGGCCAGGCTACTGAAAGCCATGGAACAGATACCACAATGCATGCTCAGGCGCATACTGCTGATCAACCGATGCATGCAGAAGAAGGTGCCGGCCATGAGGCAGAAGGCCATGGTCACGCAGAATATGATCCGGCAGGAACAGCCATTCACCACATCAGTGACGCCAATGTTTACAGCATCCTGGATTTTGTGAGAATTCCGCTGCCGATGATTTTGTACGCCCCCGAAACCGGATGGGATGTGTTTTTGTCAAACAAGTTTCACCCCGGCCACCATGAAGACGGCCATATGGCGTATAAAAAATATGTAATGCACCACGGAAGTGTGTTTCGCATTGCAGATCCGGCTTATACAGCGGAAGAAGCAGAAGTAGAGGGCTTTACCCACAAAGTTGAAGAAAAAGAAGGCAAGCCGGTAGATGTGTATTTTGCCACTATCGGAGGCACGGAATACAGATTGCACCCAAGGACCACACTCGATGGAGGTGTACTGGGAGGGGGAATCACCCCATTTTTTGATTATTCCATCACTAAAAATGTATTGTCAATGATCCTGGTGGCGCTGCTGCTCGGATTTTTCTTTATCAAAGCCGCAAAGGCATACAAAGCCAATCCCGACAAAAGCCCCAAAGGCGTTCAAAACGTATTGGAGACTATGTTTTTATACATCAGAGATGAGGTGGCCATTCCATTTATCGGCAAGGAAAAGTACATGAAGTATCTGCCATTGCTGATGAGCATCTTCTTTTTTGTATTGGGTCTGAACCTTTTTGGTCAGGTTCCCTTTTTGGGCAGTGTAAACGTAACCGGGAACTTGTCGGTTACCATGATTATTGCCCTTGTTGTATTTGTCATCGTTAATATCAACGGCAACAAACACTACTGGCAGCATATTTTCTGGATGCCGGGCGTACCGGTACCGGTAAAAATCCTTTTGGCAGGAGTAGAATTTATGTCGTTGTTCATCAAACCATTGACCCTGATGCTTCGTTTGGCGGGCAACATTTCTGCCGGCCACATAGCCATTCTGAGTTTTATCGGTTTGATCTTCATTTTTGGAAAATCAGGTGAAAGTATGTCGGGAGGAGCCATTGGTACTGCCATGGCCATTCCACTTACCCTGTTTATGATGGCTATTGAATTGATCGTAGCCTTTGTGCAGGCCTTTGTATTTACAATATTGACAGCATCTTATATAGGAGCTGCCATTGAAGATGCGCACCATGGTGACGACCATGCACATGCACATCATTAATTAGAATAATTTATTAATCCATATAATTTTAAACAAATGACTGGAACATTAGCAGCAGTTGGAGCAGGATTGGCAGTGATCGGTGCCGGTATCGGAATTGGTCAGGTAGGTGGTAAAGCAATGGAAGCCATCGCACGTCAGCCAGAAGCATCAGGAGATATCCGTTCAGGTATGATTCTGATGGCTGCCTTCGTGGAAGGTGCCGCCCTGATAGCCATTCTACTTTCGATCTTCGTAAAGTAATCTGGCGTCCAACCAAGAAAAAACAGACCGGCAATGCGGTTGGCGGAGCGGTCTGTTTTTATTAAAAAAATCTAAAACAACATCATAACTATGTTTGTCTTATTGAGTTTCACACCCTTTCAACCCACACCGGGTCTGGCCATTTGGTCGCTCCTGATCTTCGTTTTGTTTTGGGTAATCATGGGCAAATTTGCCTTTAAGCCCATTGCCAAAGCTTTGGAACAAAGAGAATCTGACATTCAGAATGCTTTGGATGCAGCCAAAAGCGCCAAAGAAGAGATGGCTAATTTGAAAGCCCAGAATGAAAAGATTATGGCGGAAGCAAGAGAGGAAAAAGCCAGAATCTTACAGGAGGCAAAAGATATCAAAAACCAGACCATCAACGAAGCGAAAGAAAAGGCCAGAGAAGAGGCTTCTAAGATCGTTGCGGCTGCGAGAAATGATATTGAAAACCAGAAAAAAGCAGCGATTGCAGAAATCAAAACCCAGGTGGGTGGAATGGCCATAGAAATCGCGGAAAAGCTGGTGCGTCAACAGTTGAAAGGACAAGCAGACCACGAAGCCTACGTGAAAAAATTGGTAGACGAATTCAACTTAAACTAAACAGATGTCAGTCAACAGGATAGCCACAAGGTATGCCAAATCATTGCTCGATCTCTCGGTTGAGAACAATGTTTTGGAAGCCGTAAAAGGCGATGTGGAGGCATTTATCAGAATGGTGGAAAACAGAGATTTGTATCTGTTGTTGAAAAGCCCCATTATCAATGCCACCAAAAAAGAAAGTGTTTTTAATGCGCTTTTTGGAAATCAGTTCAACAAACTGACCAACGCTTTTTTCACCATCGTTTTGAAGAAAGGCCGCGAAATGTATTTGCCTGAAATCGGCAAAGAGTTTATGGCTCAATATAAAAAATTGATTGGTCTCACCACGGTAACACTTACCACAGCCACTCCGGTAGACGCAGCGAATCTGGCAGAAATCAGAAGCAGGTTGTTGGCCAGCAGTGAGACTGAAAAAGATGTGGAAATATTAACCAAGACCGATCCGGAAATCATCGGTGGCTTTGTTTTGCAAATAGGCGATAAGTTGTACGACAACAGCATCGCTTACAAGTTGAAACAAATTCGCAAAAGCGTTTCCAACAAAGACTACATAAAAGAAATATAAATACAATAACTAAGTATAAAATTCAGAAAGATGGTGGATGTAAAACCAGATGAAATATCAGCAATCCTCAAACAACAATTGTCGGGATTCAAATCACAGGCTGAACTGGAGGAAGTAGGTTCTGTACTTCAGGTAGGTGACGGTATTGCCAGGGTATATGGCCTTACCAAGTCTCAGGCCGGTGAATTGGTAGAATTTGAAAACGGTGTACAAGCAATCGTATTGAACCTGGAAGAAGACAATGTCGGTGTGGTATTGTTGGGTGCCGGAGACGGAATCAAAGAAGGTTCAACCGTGAGAAGACTGGGTAGAATTGCATCCATCCAGGTTGGTGAAGGCTTTGTAGGTCGTGTGGTAAACCCACTGGGTCAGCCTATCGATGGCAAAGGTCCTGTATCAGGTACACGTTATGAAATGCCACTGGAAAGAAAAGCTCCCGGGGTTATTTACCGACAGCCGGTTACCGAACCCTTGCAAACCGGTATTAAAGCCATCGACTCTATGATTCCTATAGGAAGGGGACAAAGGGAGTTGATCATTGGTGACCGTCAGACAGGAAAGACGGCTATCGCTATCGATACCATCATCAATCAAAAAGAATTTTACGACAGAGGAGAGCCTGTATACTGTATATACGTAGCATCCGGTCAAAAGGCATCTACGGTTGCTCAAGTGGTAAAAACCCTTGAAGACAATGGTGCGATGGCATATACGATTATCGTATCTGCAACCGCATCTGATCCTGCACCGCTTCAGTTTTATGCACCCTTTGCCGGCGCTGCCATTGGAGAATTTTTCAGAGACACAGGTCGTCCTGCATTGATCATCTATGATGATTTGTCAAAGCAGGCCGTTGCATACCGTGAGGTATCTCTTCTTTTGAGACGTCCACCCGGAAGGGAAGCATACCCAGGTGACGTTTTCTACCTTCACTCTCGTTTGTTGGAAAGAGCTGCCAAAGTTATTGCCAACGACAGCATAGCGCAAAATATGAATGACCTTCCAGAGTCATTGAAAAAATCAGGTTTGGTGAAAGGAGGAGGTTCTTTGACAGCTTTGCCTATCATTGAAACACAGGCAGGTGACGTTTCTGCCTACATTCCTACCAACGTAATCTCGATTACGGATGGTCAGATCTTCCTGGAATCTAACTTGTTCAATGCAGGTATCCGTCCGGCGATCAACGTAGGTATTTCTGTATCAAGGGTGGGTGGATCAGCACAGATCAAATCCATGAAGAAAGTAGCAGGTACCCTAAAGCTCGATCAGGCGCAGTACAGAGAATTGGAGGCATTCGCCAAATTTGGTTCTGACCTGGATGCTGCTACACAGTCTATCCTTGAAAAAGGAAAGAGAAACGTAGAGATCCTAAAGCAACCTCAATATTCTCCTGTATCTGTTGAGAAGCAAGTAGCCATGATTTATTTGGGTACACAGGGCTTGTTGAAAGATGTTCCGGTAAATAAGATTCGTCATTTTGAAGATTCTTATCTGGCTTCTTTGGAGCAGCGTTTCCCACAGATTCTGGAAAACTTCAGAAAGGGTAAGTTGGAGGATGCAGATATGAACACACTGAAAGAACTTGCATCAGAAGTTGCAGGTCAGTTTAAATAGATAAAAGAAGGGTTCGGACTATAAGCCGGACCCCAAATTTTAAAGAATAACAATCACATGAGTGGTAAATTAAAAGAAGTAAGGGAGCGAATCAAATCGGTAAACTCCACACAGCAGATTACCAAGGCCATGAAAATGGTTTCTGCTGCCAAGTTGCGTAAAGCGCAGCAGGCTATTACCGAGATGCGACCTTATGCCAATAGATTGGATAAAATGCTGAAAAACATTTTATCTAACCTTGAAGGAGATGCTACCTCTTCATTTGGTGTAGCGCGTGAAGTCAACCATGCCATTGTGGTAGTGGTAACTTCCAACAGGGGTCTTTGTGGTGCTTTCAACACCAACATCATTAAGGCTGCCATCGCTGCCATTGAAGGCGAGTATGCTCCTTTACTCAAGCAGGGAAATGTCAAAGTGTTGTGCATTGGTAAAAAGGGATACGATATCCTTCGCAAGCGGTATGGTATGGATGCCATGATTACTGATTATGTAGAATTGTTTTCTAACCTCAGCTTTGACAATGTATCCAGGGCTTCACAGTTCTTAATGGACCAGTTTTCCACCGGTGCAACAGATAAAGTAACTGTGTGTTATGGACACTTCAAAAACGCAGGTATTCAATACCCAACAACCGTTCAATACCTGCCGGTAGAAAAGGTTGAAGTTGAAAAAACAGAACAGACCAAATCCAAAGCAGACTACATCTTTGAACCTGGTATGGAAGGCCTGTTGGAAGAGTTGATTCCAACCATTTTGCAAACCACCTTCCACAAGTTTTTACTGGATACACATGCATCAGAACACGGTGCTCGTATGACTGCTATGGACAAAGCCAGCGAAAATGCTGAGGAATTGATAAAAGAACTCAAGATCAATTACAACAAAGCCAGGCAGGAAGCCATCACGAAGGAACTTTCCGAAATCGTGGGTGGTGCTGCAGCTTTGGGATAGATAAAGGTTAATATGAATGATAATAAGGGATGCTGTTTTCAGTATCCCTTTTTTTATTTTACATTTTTGGTTTTTACCACAAAGCTCACAATGGATATCACAAAGTGCACCAATAGACATACTGTCCTTAGCATAAACTTTGTGCTCTTAGTGGTAAAAAAATTCTCCACACTTCTGATGGATTATAACGTACCGTTGATCACTCTCTTAACACCATCTTTGAAAAGAATACTGTTGAAATTGATGAGCATACCCGGTTTAGGCACTCCTGATAAGCGCTTATCAGCAGACCGGGACCAAGGGCTTTGTGTACTATTAAGCCGGCATTGAATACCCGGGTTGAGATTTGTTGTTCATTCATAGCAATGTATTGTTTGGGCAAACAAGTATTACAAGATAAAGTCAATTTTGATTAAAATGGGCCAATGAAAGCCATGTAGTTTTCTATTTAACTTTCATCTCATCAATGGCATGTTGTGCGGCCCTTGCAGTAATGGCCATGTAAGTCAGAGATGGATTTTGGGTAGATGTGGAAGTCATGCAAGCGCCATCGGTAATATAGACATTGGGACAGGCATGCAATTGATTCCATTGGTTTGTCATCGAAGTCATGGGATCCTTTCCCATTCTGGCTCCTCCCATTTCGTGAATGTCTAAACCCGGATTTTGGTGACTATCAGAAGTTTCTATTTTTTGAAAACCGGCTTTGCTAAACATGGATTTTATTTCCCGAAAGAAGTCGCTGATCATGGCTTCATCGTTTTCATCATAAGCAAGCGAAATGTTTAGTTGAGGTATTCCCCATTTATCCTTGAGACTGGGATGCAGGCTCACATAGTTGCTTTCTTTGGGCAGCGTCTCGCCCATCATCTGGGCACCGGCCATCCAGGGACCGTAATTTTTTTCTTTCAATAATGACTTAACAAGTTCTTCTCCCATTTCTGAAGTGTCTGTGATCAGTGGTCGATACATGTAAAAGTCTATAGCGTAACCTCGTTTAAAGTTTTCAGAGGCTTGTGTCACATTCTTAAAGCGTGGCATGTAAATGCCGGATGGTTTTCGTCCTTCTGTAGCCATATCGGTAAAGCCTGGAAATACGGCAGATGCGCGTGCTCTGTAATTGTGAAAGGCTACATATTTGCCGAGTGTGCCACTATCGTTGCCCAAGCCGTTGGGAAATCTATCCGACCTGGAATTGAGCAGGATGAGATTGGTGTTGAGGGCACCGGCATTGATAAAAATGGTTTTGGAAGTATAGAATTCACCTTTGCCTGAATTGGCATCTATCACTTTTACTCCTTTTGCCATCTTCGTTTCTGGATCGTATTCAATGGATGCTACAACCTTATTTGAAAGCAAGGTGAGGTTGCCTGTTTTTTGTGCCCAAGGGATAGTAGAAGAATTGGCACTGAAGTATCCGCCCAATGGACAGCCGCGTTCGCATTGCAAGCGTGTTAAACATTGCCCCCTGCCTTGTTGGAGGTGAATGGGCTCCGGTTTCGTAAGATGGGCGCAACGGGCTCTGATGACGTGTCTGTCTCCGTAGTACTTTTCTACGGATTTTCTGAAATGATCTTCCAGACAATTCAAATCGAAGGATGGCAAAAATTCTCCATCGGGTAACACATCCAGACCGTCTTTATTTCCGGATATGCCTACAAATTTTTCTACTAGGCTGTAATAAGGTGCCAGGTCATCATAGCTAATTGGCCACTCCACCGCAAAACCATCGCGGGATGGTCCTTCAAAATCGTAACGACTCCATCGCTGTGTCTGACGGGCCCACATCAACGACTTTCCACCTACTTGGTATCCGCGTATCCAATTAAAAGGTTTTGATTGTACATAAGGATGATCTGCATCTTTCACAAAGAAGTGTGAAGTATCTCCTCGATAGGCATAACACTTGGATGCGATGGGATTGGCTTCCTTTTCTTCAAAACCGATTCTATTTCTATGCTGTATTTCCCAGGGATATAGATTGGCAGTAGGGTAATCTTTGATGTGTCTTACGTCTTTGCCTCTTTCCAGCAACAAGGTTTTGAAGCCCTGCTCACAAAATTCTTTGGCGGCCCATCCCCCGCTCATGCCGGCACCGATCACAATGACATCGAAATTGAATTCACTCATCGGTTTAAGGTTGTGACTTGTTCAATTGGCAAACAGGCCTTGTATCTGGCCGGTGCCATTTCATACATTTTTATTTTGCGCAGATAGGGTTCTGTTGTACTAAGACTGAAAAGCAATTCTTTTTTTAATAATGCTACAGCTTGGGTTAAAACCGATTCAGGTATCTTTTTTTCCCAATTTTTAAGCATTTCCATTCTTTCTTTATCGTTGCAAGACAAAAAGGGCTTATGCGATTCGAGTCTGGATTTTTTATCCATTTCTTTTAGTCCGTCAACAAAAGCACTTACTTCCATTTGGCTATAACAATGGTCAATTAATTGCAGAGCCATAGGTAAGACACTTATGTTTTCCCAACCTTTGGTATTATGAATTGGGAGAAGGGTTGTGGTAAGCGCTTCCAGTAATTGTTTATGATGAGCCGTCAGTGACAAATTTTTAAATGCGATGCTTTTTGGCCATGTTTCGTTTTCAGGTCCACAGCTGAGCATTATACCTCCGGTTACACCGAAGAAGACGACAGATTTTATGGCACTTCTTCTATTCATTTGTTTTCTGAAACCAGATCAATCAATGCCGTATATACAGATAATGCACCTTTGTCCATGCGGGTCCAGATGGGGCGCACCCTTCCATTCCGTGCGCTAATGTCGTTGTAGTCGCCAAAAAAAATATGCTTTTCCGGTACAAATGGTGATGTACTTATTTTCTTGTTTTCAATGTGGTTTCCACCATCTTTTGACCAGGCCAGATAAACATCGGTTTCTGCTGTTTTGTAAGCTCTTCGATCATAAAACACCCAGAACAAGTAACCGTTGGATGGATCTATATCGAGGGCAGAGAAGAACTGATGTGAGGCACCTTTGTCATTGTTGACTTTGATGGGGGTCGACCAGTTTTGTCCTTTATCCGTTGAACGAATCAGCCAAATATCTGTATTTTCCTCACCATTGCGCTGGTCAGACCAACTTACATACAAAGTGCCTCTGTTGGCACCCTGACTGTGATCTACCTTTATGACCGGCATACCATTACATCGTGTAATTCCCGGAATATCAAATGACCATCCACCGGGTTGTGAGGCTATTAAATGATCTTCTTTCAACCAGGTTTTGCCTTCATCATAGGAAATATCCATGTATATCTTTTCATCGTAAGCCCACACCACATAATATGTTCCATCTACACCTGCCGCCGGAACAGCACCTTCTGTTGTTTTATCGTCATCCAGACAATCGCCTTCCCATTGAGAAACAGCCATCACAGGCGACCAGGTTTTACCCTGATCTTTAGAAGATGAAAACAGGATCCTTGATTTGTTGTTTTCTTCCTTGCTGCCGTATTTATCAAATTCGGTCCATGACATAAGGATTGTATTGTCTGCCGGATTTACAGCCAGCCAATGTTTGTCATGGTCTTTGCTGTGGTTGGAAGGAGGATAGCTGCCGTCTGAAAAAGTTTTGCCATCTGCAGAACTTTGAACTACTATGCGATCCAAAAACTCTTCACTCGAATAAGCCTTGCCTTTGGGGTTTGAAAGGTGAGCATAGTGGATAGCACCTTTTTGATCAAACATCACTACAGGATCACCATAGACTCCGAAGGGACTTTTTATTTTGGAGTTTTGCCAGGTAAGTCCACCATCTCGAGAAACATGAAGATTGTCGAGCACCGAACCGGCAACCACAAAATTGGGGTCAAGCGGCGAAATGGAAATTGAAGGTTCACATGGGCCTACAAAACCATTGCCCTCCAATATTTTTACATTGGTCATGGATTCAGGTATCGAAAAGTTGATATCGGAAGTAACTTTACGAGAACATGACGCGGCCATGAAGACAAGAAGGAAAAAGCCAAAAAGTCGAAACAGATGGAGGAAATTGATCATTGATTTTTGTACTTCTCTATGGCTTCCTTAATTTTTTCCCTTCTGTTTTCCGGACTTGGGTGAGTACTTTGAAATTCAGGCACCTTTTGTCCTCCGGAAGCCTCTTCGAGGATATCCATTACCCCGATTAACTGAGAGGGATCATAACCTGCTTCTATCATCAATCTCACGCCAAAATCGTCGGATTCCAGTTCCTGGTCTCTGCCGTACTTCATGCTTGAATATTGACCTACCATGCTGGCCACCTGGGTAAGTGCCTGATCTCCACCGGTGCCAATCAATACACTTTGAATGAGTCCCTGGATAAAGCCCTGACTGGCGCTTCGTTCCGCACCATGTCGGTGAATGACGTGACCGATTTCATGGCCCATAACCCCGGCGAGTTGGTCTTCATTTTTAAGTTTTGAAAAAAGTGCAGCCGTTATAAAACACTGGCCGCCGGGTAACGCGAAGGCATTGACAACCTGATCATCTGCCAACAGATGGAAATCATAGGGATATCCGGTTTTAGCAGCAATGGTTGAGTTAACCAACTTTTGTCCTACCTGATCTAAGTAGTCCTGGGCCCGTTGATCAGGATGAAGACCTCCGTATTCCTGTGCCATCTGAGGGACCGCCTGGAGGCCCAGTTGTATTTCCTCTTCTGTATTCCACTGCACCCTTTGCTCCTCTCCTGTAATGGGGTTGGTTTGGGTGCTGGTATAGTATTTAAAAGCCTGGAACGCCGCCATAGCGAGGCCAATAATCAAAAACAATTTAAATCTTCCGGTGCCCAGACCTCTGCCCTCCCTGCTATAGGGATCCCCGGTACCTCCGTAATATCTTCTGTATTCTGACATTTTGAAAGGGGTTGTAATTACATGAAAAATTCTGAAGCGATGCCAATGAGCGTAAACACAAAGGCTACCCGGATGGAGTAATCAATATCCGGGATTACTTTAGCAAAGTAACAATATATTAAAACAGGTATGGAGCTCAACGCAAGCAATACCACTACGGTAACCAGACCCAACAAAAGCGAAAACAAATAACCGCTAAAAGTAATGCCATCTCCGGCACCGGTAACCAAAAAATATACCATAGTGAGGAACATAAATCCCAACATTCCCCAACTGCTTTTATCCATTCGAAAATCCATGCCTGTTTATTTTATTTAGTGTTGAGAAGCCGTATTTGTGTATTTGTTGCGCATAAAATACAGAATGCCGAAAGCAACAACCAAAATGGCCGGGAACCATGCAATATTATCGAGGGTGGCTTGTCCTGCTGCCAGATCTGCCGCCTCGCCGGTGAGTCCACTTGCCAGCGCATTGGCTCTTTCAGAATCCATCCACTTGCCAATGATGGGTTGGCAAATGGATAGTCCGACCATACCAACACCTCCGATCAGCGACATGCCCAAAGCACCTGTTTTAGGCAGGTAAACAGCCACAAAGGAAATCATATTGGGCCAGAAATAGCATACGCCAATGGCAAACATCACTGCTGCAACATAGACCATACCACCCGTTGCCGTGCTGAGCATATAAATAGCGATCAACGCAATGATGGAAGAAAACCATAGTACCCCGGGTATGTTGAGCCTGTGAATGATTGGCCCTGCAAAATAACGGCCTATAGCCATCAGACCCGTTACCAAAAACAGAATGAGAAGCGGTTGTGCACCTGTGTTACCTAAAATTCTTTCAACCCATGATTGTGTACCCAATTCTGTGGTGGCAGTAAGGACCATGCATATGAGCATAAACCAGTAAAGGGGTGAACTGAAAATGGCTTTGATGTTACTTGATGTGCTTGCTTTATCCATTTCATTGGCAGTTTTGGGAAAAGTCTGTCCCCAGAATAAAAAGCCATAAATAGCCAATGGTACATACATAACTGCCAGCTTAACCTGCCAGGTGCCTTCCATGGCCGTTATAATATAAGCTACCAACGAGCCCAGGGCAAGACCTCCCGGAAACCAAACATGAAACTTGTTGAGCATGGTGGCTTTATTTTCTTCGTACATGTCGGCAATCATGGGGTTGTAAGCAGCCTCAACCATGCCGTTGCCAAAGCTGATAAAAAAAGTAGAAAAAAACAGGGGTAGAAAACTACCTGACATAATGGAAAAAGTGATGCCTACAAAATGACAGGCAAATGCCACCCAGCCAAGTTTTTTGGGTCCTAAAGAATTGTACAGAGGACCTCCTACCAAGGTTGCTATAGGAAAACCAAAGGCACCCATAAATTGAATCCACCCCAATTGGGTGTCAGACAATTTCATGGCATTGGATAGATCGTTCATGATGCCGGCCCTGATGGCAAATGCGAAGGAAGTGGTAATGAGTGCAAAACAGCTGGCAACAAATAAGCGTTGTTTATTTACTTCTGTCATATTTGAAAAGTGTATGTGGTTTGATTGAATTTTATCAAAAATAGAATTTTATTTTACTACCACCGTCCAATTCCAAAAATTAAATTTTGATAAGATCTGGGAGGACCACAAACCGTCACCGGGCAAATCAAACACGATTGGAAGCACAAAATGAACACAGAATAATATTTGGACAACGCCTTGTTTAATGTAACCCAACAAAATTATATCTTATAGATAAGCCAAAATCAATCTTTAGTTTGATCGAGTGGCTGACCTTCGTAAAATCCGGTTTCCTTTTCAGAGAGCCACTTGGTTACGTAGGCAATTTGTCCTGTGTGATAGGAGAAGTGCTCAATGACGTGGACAATAATACTGATTCCACTTTCCCGGTAACACTGGACGGTATAAACATCCAACAATTTTTGTTCGCTGATACGATCCAGACAGCGGGTGAGGTCGAGGGCCAGTGTATTTAATTTTGATTTTAGTACTTCACCCGGCATGGGTTCGTTAGTATCAAACTCCTGTTGTCTGACCCTATGATCAGGAGCGTCGTCAAAGGTAGAAAGAATCCACTGCCTGGCATTACCTTCCAGGTGTAGCACCAAATTACCAATTGGATTGGTATGTTGATGAATTCGAAACCAAATTTGCTCGGTTGTCAGCATGTCGAGGCATTTGAATATTCTGGCTATGTTTTCATCTATGATCCGAACCTTGGCTTGTTCGATGATCAGGTCTCTCCAGGAAGGAAGCAATTGCATATGATAAAGGGTATAGATTAAGTGAATCTTAGCCGGTTAACGATCTGTGGGCTAATGCCACAAATGATTATCTTAGCCCAAAATTAAGAATTAAATGTTAACAAAACTGGGTGTAGTGGGTGCTGGTTCTATGGGCAGTGGGATTGCACAGCTGGCAGCCATGGCAGGCACGGATGTAATTTTAGTGGATATCAACCAGGCAGTACTGGACCAGGCAAAGGTTCGATTGAGTGAACAATTGGGTAAATTGTTGGAGAAAGGCAAGATAGACGCAGCACAACTCAATGCTGTTTTTGGAAGACTGCATTTTACTACCGAACTCAGTGCTTTGGCGGAACGCGACATCATTATAGAAGCCATTGTAGAAGACCTTGAAGTAAAAAAGCAGCTTTTTGAAAAATTGGAACAAATTGTTTCATCACAAACGGTGCTGGCTTCCAATACTTCCAGTCTTTCGATTACGGCGATGGCCGCTAAACTAAAATTTCCAGATCGTTTTATTGGCATACATTTTTTTAACCCTGCTCCGGTTATGAAGTTGGTGGAAGTAGTGCCGGCTATTCAAACCAGAGAAGAGGTCGTGGAAATGTGTCTCAAGCAAATGGACCACTGGCAAAAAATTGCCGTAAGGGCAAAAGACAGCCCCGGTTTTATTGTTAATAAAGTAGCCAGGCCTTACTATGGAGAAGCCATACGAATGATGGAAGAAGGTATTGCCAGCAAAGAAATGATCGATTACGCCATGACGTCTGCCGGTTTTAAAATGGGTCCCTTTGCCTTGATGGATTTTATAGGACACGATGTCAATTTTGCCGTTACCCAATCTGTCTGGCAATCCTTTTGGTTTGATGACCGGTACAAGCCATCTTTTTCTCAAAAGAAACTGGTTGAAGCCGGATTTTTAGGCAAGAAAACGGGCCGTGGTTTTTACACATATCCTTTGCAACAAAATTTGCCTGAACCACACGAAGCTGACGATACATTGGTGCAGTATATTTTTAAACGCATCCTGGTAATGTTGATCAACGAAGCTGCCGATACCGTTCAAACGGGGATTTGCAGTGAAGAAGATGTAGATCTTGCCATGTTGTATGGCACTAATTACCCAAAAGGGCTGCTGAAGTGGGCAGAAGAATTGGGCTTTGAAGAAGTCATATATCAGCTGGATGGCTTATATGACCGCTACCATGAAGCTCGTTATAGAGTATCCCCTTATTTGCGCGACAGGGTTTCAATTTTATAAAATGGATGCCAATATAATTGTCAGAGAAAAAATGTACGCCAATGATGCCTTTAGTCAGTGGTTGGGCATCGATGTAATTGAAGCAGGACCAGGTTATTGTTCGCTCCTCATGACTGTCAGAAAAGAGATGACCAATGGTTTTGGCATTGCACATGGGGGCATCACTTACTCACTTGCCGACAGTGCTTTGGCATTTGCCAGCAATGGGCAGGGTCACCATGCCTTATCTGTTGAGACATCCATTTCCCATATCAAGACAGTTGCCATTGGAGACCAATTGAAAGCCAATGCAAAAGAAGTTGCGGGATCCAGAAGAATTGGACACTACGAAGTGTCTATTTACAATCAAGAAAATATCATGGTAGCCTGGTTCAAAGGCATCGTCTATAAAAAAGAAGAAACATGGAAGTAAACCCTCATTCAACATACGTTGTCATCATGGCAGGCGGTGTAGGATCTCGTTTTTGGCCTGCCAGTACGGATGAAAAACCCAAACAATTTCTGGACATACTGGGCATTGGAAAATCATTGCTGCGTATGACCTATGAAAGATGCCTGCGTTTTGTAGACAGGGATAATATATTGGTGATTACCAATGCACGGTATTTTGGATTGGTGAAAAACGAAATTCCTGAAATCAATGATCATAACATCTTATTGGAACCATCTCGCAACAACACAGCACCCTGTCTTGCCTATGCTGCATTGCGGATAAAGTCAATGGATGATCAGGCGGTATTTGCCGTTCTTCCTTCAGATCATGTCATATTAAAAGAGGATGTTTTTGCCGAACTCATGAGACAAGGTATGCGCTTTGCCAAAAGTCAGGATGCCATTGTAACATTAGGTATTCAGCCGACCAGACCGGATACAGGTTACGGGTATATTCATACGGAGCAGGGGCCAACGCTGCCATATGCAGTAAAAGCTTTCGTTGAAAAACCAGATCGTGCCACGGCAGAGAAATACCTTTCCTCCGGAACATATTTGTGGAATGCCGGCATCTTTATATGGAGCAATCAGACCTTGTTAAGAGCATTTGAAAAATACGAACCCTCAATCCTTGAATTGTTAAATGCTCACCCCGGTGTATTCAATACACCGGGTGAACAAGCATTTATCGATGGTGTATATCCCGGCACAAAAAATATTTCAATAGACTTTGCCATTCTTGAAAAGGCAAATAACGTCTATTCTTTACCTGCGGATATTGGCTGGAGTGATTTGGGCACATGGGCCAGTTTGTTTGACTACCAGGCCAAAGACGAAAACAGCAATGTTTTGCAATCCCATGCTGCAACTTTTCTGCAAGATGTAAATGATTGTCTGGTGAGGGTACAAGGTCAAAAAAAATTAGTGCTGAGAGGCCTTTCAAATTTCATCATTGTTGATGAAGACAATGCGCTGTTGATTTATCCCAAAGACAAAGAACAGGATATAAAAACGGCTGTAAATCAATTAAACTCTAAGTAGGAAAGACATGAGATCAATTTTTATAATCGCAGCAGTCTTCGTTTCTAACCTGTCTTTTAAACCGACAAGTAACGTACCCATTGCAGATGACCCGGCAGCACTGTACCAGCAATATTGTGGTTCTTGTCATGGAAGAAAACTGGAATCATTTCGATCCAGAACCTGGCAATATGGAAGTACACTCGCAGGCATTTCAGCGATCATCAAAGATGGAGTAACAGACAAAGGGATGCCCTCATATGGTAGATTGTTAAATGAGGACCAAAGGGCGGCTCTGTCTAATTATTTACTTGAGCAGAGCAAAGTAATGTTGGAAAAATCTGCAAATGAAGAAGTTTATTCCAGTGCAGAAATAAAATTGGCAACGGAAGTTGTCTTCACGGGTGCAGATGTTCCGTGGGATATTGAATCATTACCAGATTCTACCCTCCTTATTTCTGATCGTGATGGCCAGCTTTTTCACAAGAGAAAAAATGGGGAAGTAATCGAAATTAAAGGATTACCTTTTGTACACAACAAGGGACAAGGGGGGTTGCTGGATGTATGTCTTCACCCCAATTTCGTTTCTAATCAGCTAATCTTTTTTAGTTATTCCAAACCGGTAGATGTCGACGGAAAAAAATGGTCTACAACGGCAGTATGCAGTGCATTATTAATAGACAGTCAACTGCAGGAAATTAAAGAAATTTTTGAAGCCAAACCCTATTTCCCAACCAATCATCACTACGGGAGCAGAATGGCATTTGATGACCATGGCCTCCTTTACATTACAGTTGGCGATAGAGGACGGGAGAATGAAAACCCCCAAAACCTGCAAAGTGATTGTGGAAAAGTGCACAGAATAAAAATCGATGGTAGTATACCGGAGGATAATCCATTTTATGGGCGAACCGATGTTAGACAAAGCATTTTCACTTTTGGGCATAGAAATCCACAAGGTATCGCTTATCACAAAGGAAAGAAAATGATGTGGGTCAATGAGCATGGCCCAAGAGGTGGCGATGAGGTAAACCTCCTTCAGTCGGGATCCAACTACGGATGGCCACTTACTTGTTACGGCATTAACTACGATGGCACTATCATTACCCAGGATAAAACAAAGGAAGGGATTAACAACCCGGAAGTTGTTTGGATTCCCTCTATTGCTCCGTGTGATGCTGTTTTTGTTTCTTCAGATTTATACCACCCATGGCAAGGTGATTATCTGGTGCCATCATTGAGTTTTGGATATCTCAATCGGTGTATCGTGAAAGATGGAAAAGTGATCGATCAGGAGAAACTATTGGAAGATATTGGCAGGATGAGAAGCATTGAGCAGGGATCTGACGGTTTTATTTACATAGGTTTGGAAAACCCTGGCAAGGTCATCAGAATTAGGCCTCTTTGGTAACAAGTAAACTTGTCTGTTTAGCTAGTTATTTGGCAATCAAAGGAATATTTAATTTTGACAGCTTTCAAATCCGTTTACTTAATTATATTTGTACAAAATAGATTTATCATGAAAAATTTTATTTGGATTTTATTGTTAGGAGGTGCACTGATGACTCAGGTTTCGTGTAAAAAGGATGTAGTAGGTTGTACCAATCCCAAAGCAGAAAACTATGATCCCGATGCCAATATATCAGGTGATTGTGTAATCAAAGGATGTACCAACCCCAAAGCAATAAATTACAATCCGGATGCAACCGTAGATGACGGCTTCTGTATTATCAAGGGTTGTACCAATCCTTTGTCTTCCAACTACGATCCGGAAGCCACTCAAGACGATGGAAGTTGTATTATCAAGGGATGTACTGACCCCTTAGCGGTCAACTTCAATCCATTGGCCAATGCATCAGATGGTAGTTGCAAATATGCCAAAGATCTTTTCATCGGAAACTATACAGGTAAGTTAACCTGCAACAATACCATCTTACAACAATTTATTGCCAACCAGGAACTGGATATAAAAATTGAAGAAATTGCAGGAGAAAAGAACAAGGTTAAACTTTCTTTGGGTTTGGCTATTCCGGGGCTTGAATCTCCGATAGGCACTATTGAGGGTAAAAAGCTGACATATAAAAGTGCAGAACAAACTTTGACAATTCCCATCAACGGGGCACCCACACAAGTGAAAATTTCGAATAGCGGTGAGTTGATTGCAGGAGACGATCCCAATAAACTTACCGGATCTGTTTCTCTGAAGATTACCATTGGTATACTTCCTATCGAAGACACTTGTACGTTGGAGGCAACGCGTAAATAAGATTTATGAAGACCATAAAAGGACCCGCTATTTTTTTGGCCCAGTTCATGGGTGATAAAGCACCCTACAATTCTCTGGACAGTATTTGTGAATGGGTTGCCTCTCTGGGTTACAAGGGAATCCAAATTCCTACCTGGGATGCCAGATGCATTGATCTTAGCCTGGCTTCCAGTTCTCAGGACTATTGCGACGAATTGAAGGGCAAAGTGGCGTCCCATGGTTTGCAAATTACTGAGTTGAGCACCCACCTGCAGGGCCAGCTGGTGGCTGTACACCCCGCATACAACAGCATGTTTGATGCCTTTGCTCCCAAAGAGGTGCATGGTAAGCCCAATGAGCGAACTGAATGGGCCATAAACCAGGTAACCATGGCAGGTACTGCCAGTCAGCGATTGGGAATCAATGTACATGCTACCTTTAGTGGTGCCTTACTATGGCCTACAATGTACCCTTGGCCGCAGAGACCCGATGGCCTGGTTGACCTGGGATTTGGAGAATTGGCTAATCGTTGGCTTCCTATTTTGAATCACTTTGATGCATGTGGCGTGGATGTGTGTTATGAAGTGCATCCGGGAGAGGATCTTCATGACGGGGTAAGCTACGAGATGTTTCTTGAAAAGACAGGCAACCACAGACGCGCCTGTTTGTTGTACGACCCAAGCCATTTCGTTTTGCAGCAACTTGACTACCTGGCGTATATTGATCATTATCATGAAAAAATCAAAATGTTTCATGTGAAAGATGCCGAGTTTAACCCTACAGGTAAAAGTGGCGTATATGGTGGCTACCAGTCGTGGATCAACAGAGCCGGAAGATTTCGTTCTCCCGGCGATGGTCAGATAGATTTCGGTGCCATCTTTAGTAAACTCGCTCAATACAATTATGAAGGTTGGGCTGTGCTGGAATGGGAGTGTTGCATTAAGTCACCGGAACAGGGAGCTGCGGAAGGTGCCCCTTTTATTGAAAATCACATCATCAATGTTACGGAAAAAGCATTTGATGATTTTGCCGGAGGTGCCACCGATATCAATTATTTAAAATCATTGCTGGGATTATCTTAAAATGAAGTATAATTTATGGGCAGGGGCTGCGCTTTTGATTATTTTGACAGTAACTACTGCCAGCAGTCAATTCAATATAAAAATTGGATATAACGCGCAGTACACAGGATTCCAAAAGACCAACCAACTTTTTGATCAATACAATAAAAACACGGCTGACATTAGTCAGTTGTATGAAAAATTTCATTTCATGCACGGATTGGAACTGGGAGGTCGTTATATGCTTACCAGAAAAACAGGGATAGAAGCCGGGTTTACCAGTCTTTTTACGACAGACAATGGCAGTGCCAGAAACATTGGAGGTACCATCACCAACGATGAATGGAGAATTAGTCAGCGTGTATGGTATCTGGGTTTAGAAAACTATTATAAAATTTTTGGTATCGGGCTACAGTTTGGAAGTATTAAAACCAACTATTTGCGAGATTTTCCCGGAGCAAAAAGCAAATTATCAGTTTACAGCGACAGTTATTACAATATAAGATTTTCTCTTATTTTCCAGGCAAAAACCGGTAGAAATGCCTTTGCATTGAAACCTTATTACAACTACCCGCTTTCATCTATAAACATTTCCGCAGTGGATAAAAGTCTCAACGGCGGCGGAAATACAGGCATACCTGAAAGCTTGTCAAGTTATGGTGTAGCCATTGTGTTCTACAATGGTCGACAGAGATAGAGTAATCTAAAATGGGTTGTTGAATGTGGAATTTTAAAAACCTGTACTTTAAGAGTTTTACCACTGCCTTGGCCTGTGTATCAAATAATTCATTTAATCAATTTACTTATACTTTAGATAAGAGAAATAACTTATTTTAACTTGATCTAAATTTTACATTTGGAGTTAATCAAGGTATTATTAGTGACTTCAATGAAAACAGTTGCAATTTCCGCAGCATTCAAGATTAAAAACCAAATGCTAAAGTGATCGGGGAATCAAAGGAAAAAATCACACTAAATTATAATTTGGAAAAATAATATTTAAAGTTTTAGTGTATCTACAAAAAATAACTTACAGGATTTGACGTGCTGTAGTATGCCTCCATAGCAACGAAAATAATTATCATCAATTTGGCATAAAATAAGAAGGGCGGAATTTCTCCGCCCTTCTTTTATACTTTTACCGAAATGTTAATTAATAACCCGGATTCTGCTGTCCTTTCAATACCTCATTGGTATTTAACTCATCGAGCGGAATAGGCCATACAAAACGATAGTCGTCGTAAGGTTTGGCAGTGATGCTTCTGGTGCCTGTGTAAGCTCCATTGTCATAAGCGACACCAAAACCCCAGCTCGCTTTAGTAGTATTACCGAATGCTACTTTGGCAGGGATTCCTCCGGTAGTAAAATCGGTATCAGTTGCCAAACGGTGAATATCCGGCCACCTTCTGCCTTCACCCAGGAATTCAATTCTTCTTTCCATAAGAATTGCTGAAATGAGTTCTTTAGCTGAAGCAAAAGAGCCGCTGGTAAATTGCAATGCTGCATCTGTAACGGCGCGGTTTCTTACATTGTTTAACAATGCAAGGGCCTTGTCAGTGTTGCCCGTTCTGGCATATGCCTCAGCGGTATTCAACATCACTTCTGCCAATCTCAGGATTGGAGTCCAGTCATCCTGTGTAGTGATCTTTCTGTACTTATTGCTGAAGAAACCGTTACCGGCTTCCTTTACCAATTGAGTTCTTCTAAGATCGCTCTGTACCCAGGCAGGATTGTTGTACATAATCGGGCTGATGGCTACTAAGGCTCTTCCCGGAGAAATAGAGTACATTACCGGCAAAGCTCCGTTTACACCTGAGTTGTCGGTTGACGCATTTTCAATAGAGAAGATAGATTCGCTATTGCCATTGTTGCTGGCAAAAACACCTTCAGGTGCTGCTGTTAAGGAGTATGCACCTGTTCCGTTGTCCAGAAGTTTGGTACCTTCAGCAATCACGCCATTCCAGTCACCTTTGTGCAACAACACTCTGTTTTTAAGAGCGATGGCAGCACCTTTGGTAGCTCTGCTGATCTTCAATGCTGCACTTGCCCTTGTTTCAGGAAGGTTGGCTTCTGCAAAGTTCAAATCTTCCAACAAAAGAGTATAGCATTCTGCAACAGTATTTCTGCCTTTCTGGATTTCACTATCCAAAGCAGCAGAAGTGTTTACAGCCACTGTTCTATATGGAACACCGGCATGTGATGCATCAGCTGTATGCTTGTAGGGTCTTGCAAAGTGGATCAACAATTCATGGTGAGCCAAAGCTCTGAGGAATCTTGCTTCTCCTTCATAAGCAGCAGCAGCAGCAGCGGTGATGGTACCATTGGCAGCAGCACTTTTTACACCTTCAATAATGATATTTGCCTTATTGATAAGTGCATATAGTGTATGCCACATGAATACATTGTTGGCTGTACCTGTGTTGTAGGTAGCTTCATATGTGATGGCATAAAAGGCTGCTACATTGAGCATATCTTCACCTCTCATGTCACCTTGTGCTACGTTAGCAGCTCCAAAAGGATATCCCCTTACCTGACCACCGGCATAAAATCCGGTTTGTGCAGCGTCATAAACACCCACCATCGACAATTCTACCCTGGCAGGTGAAGAAAAGGCAAGTTGCTCAGTGATCCTGTCATAAGGATCCAGTTCTGTTACGTCTTTATCGCAAGACTGCATAGAAAATGCTGCCAGCAACAACGTCAGAAATCCTGTTTTTATATATCTGATATTATTTTTTTGCATTGTAATTGATTTTTGAAATTAGAAACCTACGTTTAATCCTACAGAATAAACCCTTTGTTGTGGGTTTCCGTTGAAGTCCTCACCAAAACCGGTATTGGTTGAGAATGCAGTTGATGTTTCAGGATCCAAACCTGAGTAACCTGTGAGGGTAACCAGGTTTTGGCCTTGTACATAAACTCTGGCTGAACTCAAGCCCAAAGATTTCAGTGTTGATTGTGAGAATCTGTATCCAACAGAAAGGTTCTGCAACCTTACAAAGTCACCGTCTTCTACCCACCTTGTGGATGCGAAATCCGGATTGTTAACCAAAGCATCTCTGTTGAGGAAAAGCTTAGGTGTCTGTCCGTCACCAGGGTTTTCAGGACTTTGCCATCTTCCCAGAATTTCTGTACTGTTGTTGTTGAATGTCATACCCAACAAGTCAGCACGGGTTCTGTTCATGATTTTGTTGCCACCTGAAAAACGGATTAACATATCTATATCAAAATTACCAATGTTAAAGGTATTGTTAAGACCTCCGAACCATGTTGGCAGCGCTGAACCAAGGATAACACGGTCGCGAGTTGCACTCAAAGCTCTGGCTGTTGAAAGATCCGTTGGATTCTCAGCATTATAAACATAGTATTGTTGTTTTGCCAAATCAGCTTGTACCAAAATGGTTTCAGTAATGTTACCGTCTGCATCTCTGTTGTAAGACTCATAAATAGGGTTACCGTTGGCTGCATTAACACCTTTATAAATGTAGCCATAAATAGAACGAATAGATTCACCTTCTCTGATTACGTTGTAGGCAGTGGTGATGTCCTGGCCATTAACCAATGAAACCACCTCGTTGTTTTGTGTGGAGAAGTTGGCAGAAACATTCCATTTGAAATTGCTCTTTCTGACAACGGCTGCATCCAGTGTAAATTCAATACCGCTTCCTTTAACCCGACCAATGTTTTTATTGATGAAGTTGTTTGGAATACCCAAAGACGGAGCTGTTGGTGCCTGGAGGATAATATCATTGTTGTCCTGCAACCAGTAAGCCACACTAAGGTTGTATCTGTTTTCTTTGAATCCTATGTCCACACCAACGTCAGTTTTGGTCTGTGACTCCCACTTCAACTGGTCGTTTCCAAAATTGTTGTAGGCGATACCATTTTGTGTACCGTAAAGACCTGAGCCATAAGAGCCGATATAAGGATAGTTACCTATGTTGGTATTACCTGTTTGTGCATAAGATCCACGAATTCTGAAATCAGATATCATGTCTTTCAAAGATTCCCAGTAAGATTCTTCTGATATTCTGTAGGCAAAAGAAACACCAGGGAAGTAACCTATGCGATTGTTGGGTGCCAACGAAGAAAGCGCATCCCTTCTGATAGAACCACTGAGGTAATATTTACCTGCATAGTTGTAGTTGAATCTACCCAGGTAAGAAGCCAAACCGTTTTCGCCAATACCCCCGAATGCTTCAGGCGTAGCAAATGTACCGGTAACGATGTTTTCCTGGAAATACAAATCAGAGATGTTGGTTACCTGTGACTGGAAGAATGTTTGTCTTTGTTTTTGGTATTCCTGTACCAGGGTAACACCTAAATTGTGCTCTCCGAATTTTTTGTCATAACTCAGGATGTTTTGCCAGTTCCATCGGGTTGATGGAGAATAAGCCTGCGAAACACGGCCATTGGCGCTGGATCCATCTCCATGTCTGGGATCCTGGAATAAGAAGTCAGTCACATAACTTCCGTCAAGACCCAACATGGTTTTAAAGTTTAGTCCATCCATCAATTTTACATCCAGGTAGGCATTACCCAACAATCTCCATGAACCGGACTCTCTCTTGTCGTTTTCCAAAACGAAAAGCTGGTTGGGAATACCGTTGGAAATTACATCCAGGTTGGCACCTCTGCCCAAAGATCTGATGTTGATCAGGTCGATGTTATAACCTGTTGGGTGAGTGGGATCCAAAGCTTCTACGTTGGGTAACATACGGATGGTACCAAATACGTTACCTGATAAGTTGTTGGAACCTGTAAGTGGGCCCTGGTTGTTTTGACGGGTTACACCACTTTTAAAACCAACGGTCAACCACTTGTTTACTTTTTGGTCGATATTGGCTCTGAAGCTAAATCTTCTCAAACTGTTGGAGAGCACGATACCTTCCTGGTCAGCATAGCCGAAAGAGAAAAAGTAATTGGTTTTATCCACACCTCCACTAACAGATAGGTTGTGGCTGTGCTGCATGGCTCTTCTGAAAGTAAGTGCCTGCCAGTCTGTATCCACAGTACTGCCATCCGCTCTTTTCTGAAGATTTGCTACCGGGTTGGCGCCAGCATTGGTATACTTTTCATTTTGAATGGTCACAAAATCTTCTGCGCCCAACAAGTCGAATAGTTTTGCTGCTTTTGCAGTACCAAAGTTTACATCATAAGTAAACTTAGCTTTACCGGCGGCGCCTTTTTTGGTTGTGATCAACACAACACCATTGGCAGCTCTTGAACCATAGATGGCAGAAGCAGCACCGTCTTTCAGGATTTCAAATGACTCGATGTCATTGGGGTTGATATCACCCAATGCATTCGCAGGTGTAAATCCTCCAACATCACCACTGAAAACAGGCACACCATCAACCACATACAAAGGCTGAGTACCGGAAGAAATGGAGTTTACACCCCTGATTCTTACCTGAGGTGCAGAACCCAAAATACCGGAAGTATTTTGAATTTGAACCCCCGCTGCACGTCCTGCCAGTTGTTGAACAAAACTGGGGGATACCAGGTTGGCTACTGCCTCACCGGTTACTTTGGAAATGGAGCCCGTAACATCTTTTTTTGCCTGGGAACCATAACCTACAATTACCACCTCATCGAGGATCTTTCCTTCGGCCAGGGTTACATCAACCATGGACGAATTACCCAAGGCAATTTCCTGGGTATCAAAACCGGTATAACTGAAAACCAGGGCAGTTGCATTGGCAGGTACCTGGAGTTCATAATTACCGTCTACATCTGTGATAGTTCCAATGGTAGGAACTTCCTTCACCACTACGTTGGCTCCGATGAGAGGAGCTCCTGCTGCATCACTGACTTTACCTTTTATCATGCGCTGTCCTATCGCAGTAAAAGAAAGTAACGTCAGTAATAGAATCACGAAATTTTGTTTCATTGTCTATTAAGTTTGGTTAAAAAAACAAATTGTCTCAGCGGCTAAAATACTACTTAATACAGTATTGTTAACCTAATGTTAACAAGAAATTAACCATTGGGTTTAATTTTCGTTGAATTGGTCATTTAGAAACAAAAAAAGCCCCGAAATCATCGGAGCTTTTATTTCAATACGAAACAAATGTTCGAATTATACCTTCATAATGTCTTTTTCTTTGGCATCTAACAGCTTGTTGACCTTGTCTGTGTGATCATCAACAAACTTCTGGACTTCGGCTTCTTTTTTCTTGCCTAAATCTTCAGGATAGCCATTTTTAACCTCTTTTTTGATGTGTTCCATCAGTTTGTGTCGGATATTTCTTACCGCTACTTTTGCATCCTCGCCAAGGGCTTTACATTGTTTAACGAGCGACAACCTCCTTTCTTCGGTTAAAGGGGGTACGGTCAGCATCACAATTTCGCCATTATTCATAGGAGTGATGCCCAAATTGGCTTCGAAAATGGACCGCTCGATGGCTGCCAGCATTTTTTTCTCCCATGGTTGAATAACTATGGTACGGGCATCGCTGGCGGTTACATTAGCTATCTGGGGCAAAGGAGTAGGGCTGCCATAGTAATCAACAAGAATGCCGGAAATCATGGCAGGTGATGCTTTGCCTGCTCTAATCTTACTTATCTCTTCCGAAAGGTGGTCGAGTGTTTTGTCCATGTGTACATAACCATCGGCCAGGAAACTATCTAATTCTGTATTCATATTGGTTTGATTAATCTTCTCTACCTAAAAAGCTTAAAAGGAAGTACAAAAACATTACCAGTGCCCCCAAAGCCTGCGCTACGTAGGTCATGGCTGCCCACCAAAGAGCATCTTTTGCGCCTTCATATTCCTGATTTACAGCCACACCGCTGTTGTCCAGCCAAACCAAGGCTCTTTTTGATGCATCGAATTCAACCGGCAATGTTATCAGACTGAATAATGCTGTGATGCCAAAGGTGACAACCAACACAGTCATAAGCAGACTTCCTCCGATTCCGGCTCCAATGCCAAAGATGGCCGCCATAAAAAGAAATTGCTGGATCTGGCTGGAAAACTGAACAACAGGCACCAGGTTTGAGCGAAGGGTAAGCATGCTGTAAGCTGTGGCATGTTGAACGGCATGACCGCATTCATGGGCCGCAACTGCTGCTGCTGAAATACTCCTGCCATGAAAAACGGCTGGTGAGAGTGCCACTGTTTTGGTTTGTGGGTTGTAGTGGTCCGACAAATAACCTTGTCCTTCTACTACTTTTACATCACGGATGTTATAATGTTGGAGCATGGTCATGGCAATTTCTGCACCCGACATTCCGCTACGGGTACCAAACTTGCTGTAGTGTTCGAATTTTGATTTTAGACGTGAACTTACCCCCATACCGATTAGGGTAAATACACCAAGAATTACATAATAAGCAATCATATTAACTAAATAAATTAAATTTTATCAAAGCCTGTGTATCTTCTCAATACCTCTGGTATAACAATACCATCCGGTGTTTGGTTGTTTTCAAGCAATGATGCCACAATTCTTGCCAAGGCTAGGGCACTGCCATTCAGCGTGTGGGCAAGTTTATTTTTGCCGTCTGTATCCTTATAACGAAGTGTCATTCGATTGGCCTGAAAACTTTCAAAGTTGGAAACAGAACTCACTTCAAGCCACCTTTGTTGTGCGGCGGAAAACACCTCAAAATCAAAGGTTAAGGCTGAATTGAATCCCATATCGCCTCCACATAAACGCAAAATGCGGTAGGGTAGTTCCAATTTTTCCAACAGTCCTTCAACGTGACTAACCATCGACATAAGCGTATCGTATGATTTTTCAGGATGTTCGATCACAACGATTTCTACTTTGTCAAACTGGTGCACCCGGTTCAAACCCTTTACATCTGCACCATAAGATCCCGCTTCTCTTCTGAAACAAGGGGTGTAACCGGTCATTTTGATGGGCAGGCTCTCTACCGGCACCACAGCCTCTCTGTAAAGATTGGTAACAGGTACTTCTGCGGTGGGGATCAGGTAGAGATCGTCCTTTTCACAGTAATACATTTGTCCTTCTTTATCGGGTAATTGTCCCGTTCCTCGTGCACTGTGCTTGTTGACGAGCAATGGTGGTATGATTTCCTGAAAACCGGCAGCAGTGGCTTCATCCAGGAAAAAGCTGATAAGAGCGCGCTGCAATTTGGCTCCTTT
>CALJKQ010000064.1 GCA_937973565.1 uncultured Saprospiraceae bacterium
AGACGTGTGCTCTTCCGATCTCGCCACCATTTTCTTTCATGGCCTTGATGAGTTCATCCGACATGTTTCTTTCAAAGCCGGGCGTAAATCGACGCGCTGAGCTGTGAGAGGCAATTACAGGAACACGGGTTGTACGCATCACATCCCAAAAGCTGGAATCTGAGATGTGGGAGACATCAACCATGATGCCCAGGCGATTCATTTCATTCACAACTTCAAAACCAAAGGGACTCAGGCCCGACCAAGGTCTTAAGGTGTCGTATGAAGAATCGCAAATGGCATTACTCTTAGAATGGGTGAGTGTAATATAGCTTATACCTTGTTTTTTAAAGTAGGATAAGTCATCCAGGGTACTGATCGGAGAACCGTTTTCCATACCCATTGGCAGGGCAATTAAACCCTTTTGAAAGGCAAGCTGAACATCTTCAGGACTGGAAGCATTGGCAAAGTGGTTGGGATGGGCCTCAACAATGCCTTTTACCATCCGAATAAGAGAATCAGATAGTAATCTTCCTTCTGAGGGAGAAAGATTTGCGGGTATATAAATTGACATAAAAGGAGCAGATAGGCCCCCTTTTTTAGCCCGATTGAAATCAAAATCTCCCTCTTTTGTTGAAATAGGTATGCCCGTAAACTCTTTTTGAAATCTAAAATTTTTGACCTTCAGCCTGTAGGGCAGATCAACGTGGCCGTCTGCAATGATGTATTTATGAGCCAATGTATTGGCTTGTTGGGCAGTACGATTGACAGTGCTGCATGAGAAAAACATGCCTGTCAGGATAAATGCCAGCCATCTTAGCATAGCTTATATTTTTGTCAAAAATAAGCATATCCGTCTATTTTTGACCTAAAGCCGGTTATTCTGTAGCGCCTTGCGTTTTTATTCAACTTTAAACATTAAAACTTTGTTAAATTGTCATTACACCATGACCAAAACAACGTACATTCGTTTGTTCAATTAAAGCATTATATATGGCTGGAAGAATAGCTCTTTGGCTTTTATTCATATCATTCTATTTTCCCGTTTCAGCGCAAAAAAAAGCTGCTGAGCCTCAGGCCATTCAATTTTCAGGAAAAGTAGTCGGTCCGGATGAGAATGGAGAAATTGCTCCCCTGCCCTATACTACGATTGCTGTAAAAGGAACTTCCAGGGGTAGCGTGTCTGATTATGAAGGTTTTTTTTCCTTTGTCGCGCTAAAGGGTGAAACCATCGTTTTTTCGAGGATTGGGTTTAAAAATGTGGAATACACCATCCCGGATACACTTTCATCCTCCTATTACACCTGGATTCAAATTATGTCTGAGGACAACATCTGGCTGGATGAAGTTGTCATTTACCCGTGGCCATCGCGCGAACATTTTAAACAGGAATTTTTGGCCATCGATATTACCAATGAATTGAGGGAGCAGGCGCAGACCAATCTGGCGCACGATGTTTTGACCAGGATGAGGCATACCGTTTCTGTTGACGGGAAAGAAGCATCAACGGTTTATATGCGACAGCAGGCCGAAGAATACAAATACGTGGGTCAATACAAACCTCAAAAAATATTTGACATCATGGCCTGGAAAAAATTTATTGAGGCCTGGAAACGAGGAGATTTTAAACGCAAGAAGAAGAAAGACTGACCACCGTGTACCCGGAAAAATTTAGCAAATCCATGCCGGGATTTTTTATGTTTGTACCATGAAGATATATTCAATCTCCAGATTATTGTCATTGCCATTGATATTGGCAGTGGGCTACTTTTTGTACCTTTTGTTTCAACCGGGGTCTGAAAACACGGTATTTATTTTTGTACCCGTTGTCCTGTTGGTGACCCTGTATATTTTTCATGGTCAACTTGATTTTTGGTGGTTAAAAAAGAACACCCCTGAACTGGATCCCAAGATTAAAGCATGGCTTAAAGAATACCTCCCGTATTACAATACATATACTCCGGCTGAAAAACAAGAATTTGAAAAAAGGCTGGTTTTGTATGTGGAAGCCAGATCCTTTCAAAGTGTTGGATCCAAGGAACTCAGAGCGGTACCCTTCGATATAAAAAATATTATTTCCACGCAGGTGGTTCGATTGATGTTGGGGCAAGAGGATTTTCTATTGGGCGATATGGATCGCATTTACCTTTACAAACACCCCTTTCCTACTCCCAATCAGCCCTTCCTCCATACCGTTGAAACCGATGTAGAAGACGGTGTGTTGATCTTTTCAACAGAACAAGGGCTGCCCGGAATTGTCAATCCCTCCATGTACTACAACATCATATTGCACGGCTATATTGAAGCATTTCTCTCAATGAAGTCTTCTTTTCAGTTTACGCAAATTGATCAGATAGGATGGGAGAAACTTGAGCAAATTGAGGGCATCAATGCCAACCTCATTCAACGCACTTGCGGCACACCCAAAATCGATTTGCGGGTAGTAAACCTGGTGGCCTTCTTTGATTTTTCAGAACAATATCTCCGATTATTTCCTGAAGCCTATCGGCAATGTATGGCTATTACAAAACAGAATCCGGCCAACCATGAACCACGTTTCTAGTTGTGTTACGCCTTTAGGAAGACTTTACCTTGAAGCAAGCGCCGATGGATTGACGCAAATAAGCCTTGCCAGTGGCATTGTAGAAGAGAGACCCAATGATATTATAACCGAAGCCAGAAAACAACTTCAGGCCTACTTCAAAGGAGAAATCAAACAGTTTGACCTGCCACTTGATTTTTCCAATGCCACCGTTTTTCAGCAAAAAGTATGGACAGAACTCACACACATACCCTATGGAAAGACGATTTCCTATTTGGAACTGGCGTTGAAAGTGGGTACCGAAAAACACACGCGTGCCGTTGGCCTTGCCAATGGAAAAAACCCCATACCCATCATTGTTCCCTGTCATCGGGTGATAGGCAGTGATGGCACATTGACCGGCTATGCCTTAGGTTTGCCGATGAAAAGATATCTTTTGAACCTCGAAAACCCGGGGTCATTCGCAGTGCAAGCCAGTCTCTTTTAGCATGAAAACAGTAGTATTTATTATGGGTGTAAGTGGTTCCGGTAAAACCACTGTAGGGAAATTATTGTCGTCCAGAACAGGTTGGCCTTTTTACGATGGAGATGACTTTCATTCAGCAGCCAATATTGAAAAGATGAAGAGTGGCCACGCCCTCACCGATGAAGACCGCCAGCCCTGGTTGGAAAGGCTCAATGCCATAGCGAGGGAAGAAATGAGGGATAAAGGATGCATCATTGCCTGCTCGGCTTTAAAAAATGCCTACCGCAATATATTGTCCGCAGGGTTAAGTGGTAAAGTGTATTTTTGTTGGTTAAAGGGTGAAGCAGGCACAATTCAGGCAAGAATGGCAAAACGAAACCATTTTATGCCGGTTAGTTTGCTGGAAAGTCAATTGGAGATTTTGGAAGCTCCTGTTAACGGATTGGAATTGAACATTGACCAATCACCTGCCAAATTGGTAAACACAATTATTAAACACATGAACGAAGCTGAATTTGGGGTTGCGGGTTTGGGAGTAATGGGCAAAAGCATAGCCCGGAATTTTGCGCGTCGTGGTTATAAACTTGCGCTTTACAACCGGCATGTCAAAGGCACCGAAGAAAAAGTAGCAAAGAAGGCCATTGATCAGTTTTGTGAACTTTCGGCTTGCATTGGATTTGATGATGCTGCCAGTTTTGTAAAGGCACTTCGCAGGCCTCGCAAACTTTTGTTGATGGTAGAAGCGGGTTCCGCCGTGGATGCCATCCTGGACAGCCTTTTACCCCATCTTCAAAAAGGCGATGTGGTCATTGATGGTGGCAACTCCCATTATAAGGATACAGAAAGAAGAATGGCAAGCTGCAGTAAAAAGGGCGTTCATTTCATGGGCTGTGGTATATCCGGAGGTGAAAAGGGGGCGCTTGATGGACCTGCCATTATGCCGGGAGGGAACCACAATGCTTATCAGCTTGTAAAACCCTACCTGGAAACCGTGGCTGCCACCAATTTCGAAGGCCATCCCTGCTGCACTTATATTTCAGAAGGCGGATCCGGCCATTACGTAAAAATGGTTCACAATGGCATCGAGTATGCGGAAATGCAGCTTATCGCTGAAGTTTATGGAATTTTGAGGTATGGTCTCAATCTCCATCCGGACGAGATAGCAGAGACTTTTCACAAATGGAATAAAAAGAAAAATGCTTCCTACTTATTGGAGATTTCCAGCACCATTTTAAATACCAAAGTAGATGGCGACTGGATTATTGACAAAATTCACGATAGTGCAGGAAGCAAAGGTACGGGGGGGTGGACGGCCCTTGAGAGCATTGAAAGAGGGCAGGCATTTACAACGATGGTAGCTGCCCTTTTTTCGAGGTATCTATCAGCAGATTGGAAGTGGCGCAAAACTTTCTCGGAAAAGGTTCAAAAGAAGCATAAACACAAGTTGTCAATTTCCATTAAGCAATTGGAAGATGCTTATTATTTATCGCGACTTATCAATCACCATCTGGGCTTTGAATTGATAAAAAAGGCGGCCATCGAAAACAAATGGGACATTGATTACAGTCAATTGGCTGCCGAATGGACCAATGGCTGTATAATTAGGTCTTCACTCATGACCAAACTCACAGCTATCCTTGCCAATCATACACAAATATTGGAGGATGAAACACTGCAAGAGAAAATGCACAAGTACAAAAAATCGCTGGTAGCGTCCGTATGCGCGGGTTTGCAAACAGGCATTGATGTTTCAGCGATGAGTGCAGCGGCCAATTATATAAATATTATTAGCACCTATCCGGGTACAGCTTCACTCATACAGGCCCAAAGAGACTTTTTTGGTGCCCATACCTTTAAGTGGGCTGACCAGCCGGACGGGAAGCCGGTCCATTTCCATTGGGAATAGGTCAGAATTTATTCGAGATGGGCCTGAATAGCGTGTTCAACAGCCTTTTTTAATCCTGCGTAATTGGCCTCAGACATTTTGGCAAGCGGCAATCTTACTTCGTTGGTGCAAAAACCCAGGATTTCCATCGCCGACTTTATGCCTACCGGATTGCCCTCTACATACAACCATTTGTGTAGGTCGTACGTTTGGAAGTTGAGCTGACGGGCTTTCACAAAATCTTCAGCCAGGGCAGCCCTGATCATGCCTGAAAAAGAAGCTGGAAAAGCATTGGCCATCACTGAAATAACGCCTTCACCTCCACAAGCTACCATAGGCATTGCCACCTCGTCGTCACCACTGGTCACAAAGAAATGGGGGGGTCGGTTTTTAATAATTCTGGTTGCCTGAATGAGATCACCGGAGGCTTCTTTAATGCCAATAAAAATGGGACTTGCATTGGCTAGTCTTATGGTAGTTTCCCACTCCATATTGGAACGCGTCCTTCCGGGCACATTGTACAAAATGATGGGTCGTGGACAAACTTCGGCCATAGCCATATAATGTTGGTAAATTCCTTCCTGAGAAGGTTTTACATAGGCCGGACTGGAAGACAATACAGCATCAATTCCTGTAAAATCAAAGGATTTGATGTATTTGCATAGATCTTTGGTGTTGTTTCCGGCGAAATTGCCCGCTACAACAGGCACTCGTTTGTTTACCAAATTGATAACGTGGTCCAAAACAGTCCTTGATTCTGCAGCATCGAGGGTAGCGGTTTCACCTGTACTTCCCAGGGCCACAATGTACTCCACACCTCCGGAAATCACATGATCAATGATACGGGTCATGGCCTCAAAGTCGACCTCACCATTTCTAAAGGGAGTGATGATGGCCACTCCGGTGCCCCTAAATTTATTTTCCATGAGATGATATTTTCTCTATCCAATTATCAATTACCACAATTTGTGCCAGGCAATCCCCCGGATTATCGTCAATAGTCAGGTCCAGCCAGGGTTCAACATCTTTTGTATATATGCCGGTTTTGAACGAAGCCTGACAGTTTTTCAAAATCAATTGCTGGTGAATATCGAAATCGGCACATAAATAATAAAGCCTTTTAAATCGGAGTGCGAGAAAGGAGGCAATATTTTCATTAAATGCATAGCCGGCCCATTTGATTTCCTTTTGATGATAGTAAAGGCAATCCGGCGCTTCGACCGGTTTTTCCTTCAAATACAGTAAAAATTCCAGGTCTTCCCTATGTACACCTTTTTTCTCAAAGTATTGGCAAATGGCTTCCCGGCTTTCGCTTCCTGCATCGTCCAGCATGATGCCGACAGATGCAACTTTGCCCTGAGCAGCTGACGCAGCTATTTTTTTTTCTGCACTGTCTAACAACCATTTTTTTAACCAATTCAGAGCCATATACTTCGCTGTGGGGCAAAGATAAAATTTCTCCGTGAAAATGGCTTTAAACCTGTCTTGATCTTAAGTCTTGGATAGCCTGATGGAGTTCCGGGAAGGTAAAATTGAAATTGTTTTTCATGAGGATAGCCGGCAATACACGGGTGCTGTCCAAAACCACGTGCGACATTTCGCCCAAAATTAATTTTAGCACAAATGTAGGTACAGGTGCAGTCCACGTAAAAAAGCCAAGTGAATTCCTGATAACTGAAACCATGTCTTTGTTGCTCATGGCAGCCGGTCCTACCGCATTGATGGGTCCATGATATCTATCATCCTCAATGCAGGCTACTATTATGGAGCAAAGGTCATCAATGTGGATCCAGGATTGCCTTTGATGTCCATTTCCAAAATATGGCAGTAATCTTAGCGTAGGAACCGTCTGCATCATTTTAGGCAGTGCACCTCCCCGTGTTGAAAGCACAATACCAATGCGTGTCAAAACCTTTCTGTGTGCATCTACGGAAGCATGTGCCGACTCCCATGCTTGAACACATGAGGAAAGAAAACCATTGCCGGCAGTGCTGTCTTCATCCAAAATTTCACTTCCCCGATCGCCATAAAATCCAATGGCAGAAGCGCCAATATAGAGCTGAGGTGTGTGACCTTTTTCCTTTAACCAGGTAGCCAGACTTAGGGCAGGAGCTACTCTGGACTGTATCAATTCATTTTTTCTGGCATTTGTCCATCTGGCATCAGCAATACCCGCACCTGCCAGGTTTATGACCACATCCGGCATGCTGCCGATATCCTTGATCTCAGAACGTTCCGGCTGCCATTGAGCATATGAAACACCATTGTTCTCAGATTGCAAAGACCTTGATAAGATTGTAACCCTGTATTGTTTTTTTAATCGATCAGCCAGGTGTTTGCCTATTAACCCTGTACCTCCGGCAATCAAAACAGACTTCATGATAAGATTTTGAATACTAACAAAAAGAAAGGGGCTGGGTTTAAATAAAAAATCCGGACAGAACTTCTCTGCCCGGATCAAAGACCTTCTATAAAACTAAATTTTTAACCTCTGCAGGCTTCTTTGGCTGCCCTTAATTCTTCAGCTGAGTTGATGGTTTGTACAGTACCGTCTTCCAGTGTAATGGAAATCGGGAAAACAAACTGAGGTCTGCTTTTGGTTCCTTTCAATGATTTAATTAATTCTGCCATTGCAGCCTGATCTGCAACAGTAACTTCGCCGTTTACGGTTGTCAGGGTGATTGGAAAATTAAGTGTAAAACAAGGAACACCATGTCCTCCACCATTGCCATGTCCGGGACCGTGACCAGGACCGTGACCAGGACCATGTCCGGTTCCATCTACTTTACAGCCGGCAATCAAAGCCCTGAGATCCTCTGTAGATGTAATATCCACAATGGCTCCGTCTTCTGTTGTAACAGAATATGGAAACTGGATTTTGGGTCTTCCTTTGATTTCTGGGTTGTTTTCTTTCCATGCTTTAAAGGCAGCTTTCATTTCTTCATAAGAAGCGACTACCTGGGTGGTTGAGTCGGCAAAAACTACGGTTACCGGGAAATTGATTTCAAAACAACCGTTTTTGCCGGTTCTGGTTTCTGAGCATATTTCATCCAATGCGGAATTAACGAAATTTTCGGTGTCTGTTGTACTGTCGTCAGACGTACATGCGGTAAATGCAAATGTAAATAGCATCAAAGCAAAAGCAACTGGCAGAAAAAATCTGTACTTCATAAAATACTTTTTATAGTTATTGAATATTTGTAGGTATGATGCAATTTGATTTCTTTTGTACTCAATAAAACCAAAAAAAATAATAAATGAACCAGGCTACTTTGTGGCAACGCTTTAAAGAAGGCGACAAAAACAGCCTGAAAATCATATATGAAGAACATATTGATGCCCTGTTTTTATTTGGTAAAAAATTATGTGCCGACGAAGATCAGGTGCTGGATTATATCCATGACTTGTTCGTGTATGTATGGGAAAACCGCGAAAAACTGGGAGATCCTGTAGTCATCAGGGCCTATTTGCTCAAATCTCTCCGAAATCGAATCATCGATGACTTTCGAAAAAGCAAAAAAATCAATATTAGCTCAGATATTTCTTTGGTCAAGGATACAGAACTTTCAAAAGAAGAGGAATGGGTGGCTTTTGAAACATCTGCTCAGATCAATGAAAAACTGGGTGGTGCTGTCAAATTGCTAACAGACCGTCAAAGAGAAATCATTTACCTCAAATTCAATCAAAACCTGTCCTATGAGGAAATTGGCGATATATTGGGTATTAATTATCAATCTGTCAGAAACCTTGCACACCGGGCAATTTCAGAATTGAGGAAAAACATGACAGTACTTTTAATTATACTGACTGCCCTCCTGGTAATTTCCTGGTGATTTAATGAGTACAGCAAAGCGATGAATGCGTTTTAATTAAAAAAAGAAAATGATCAGGGTATTAATAGTCATGGGTTCAGTGTTGCTTTTCTGGTCATGCGGAAAAGATGGTGCTGAGGTAAACATTGACGAGGCTCTGCTCCCCTATTTTGAAAAGTTTCAAAAGGAAGCGAATGAAAGAGGGGTGGATTTTGATGTATCAACATCCAATATTTCAGGGGCAATCGTCAATATTTCGGGCAACAACATTGTAGCCCAATGCACACACAATGAAAATGTACCATCCGTGGTAACCGTAGATATTGATTACTGGAATTTGGCAACCGAACAGGAAAAGGAATTTTATATTTTTCACGAGCTAGGGCACTGCTACCTCAAAAGGGTACATGACGACAGCAAAGACAATACCGGCCACTGCCTGAGCATTATGCACTCAAGTGCAGATGCATGCAAATTTGTGTACAACAGCAACACCAGGTCGGATTACCTGGACGAGCTTTTTGATAAATAATGATAGAATGAAACCAGACTTTACAAAATATGATGTAGAAGACTTTGTGTCGGATGAAAGTTTTGTATCGTGGGTAAACAACCGCGATTCAGAATTCTGGGCTCGGTTTGTTCAGGATCATCCGGAGAAGAGAGATCAAATAGCACTGGCAGAAAAACTGGTTGGTGCCCTGACCCAAAAAGAGGTGGCTCTTTCTCAACGCGCCAAAGCGGGGACCTGGAATAAAATCGAAAAATCAATCTCCGGCACTTCCATTGTTCGCAGGCTCTTTATTGCGGCTTCTGTGGCTGCAGCTTGCTTAGCTGTCTTTTATGTTACCGGTTTGGGGACACAATCGCAGAATGTTATCCTGGCCAACAACGGCAAAGAAGCCAAAGAAGAAGTATTGCCCGATCAAAGCATCGTGGTGCTTACGCCCGGAGCAACACTCGAATATGATGCTGAAACCTATATGTCTGATAGAAAAGTAGCATTAAAGGGAAGGGCTTTTTTTGAAGTCCAAAAGGGTAGCCCATTTGCTGTTACCACCCATCAGGGAACCGTTGAAGTGCTGGGTACAAGCTTTGATGTTGACGCTATGTCCGGAAACTTTCAGGTAGTGTGCTATACCGGAAAGGTCAGGGTCAGTCACATGGACACCAAAGTGTTGCTTACCCCCGGCGAGCAGACAGCTTTTGGTAAAAATGAGCAAAACAAAGAGCCATTCGACTTACCCGCTAATCTACAACCAGACTGGATTTCAAGTTATCTCGCATTTGAGAATGAATCACTGGAAAATGTGATTCGTGAAATCGAAAATGCTTACAATGTTCAGGTTGAGGTTGAACCTTCTCTGTTAAACGGAGTCAAACATTCAGGTCATGTAGTGAAAGACGATATTGAAAAAGCCTTGACCAGCATTACCTGGCCCCATCATTTGACATTCGAGTTGGAGGGCGATGTTGTAAAAATTGTAAACAAAGTTGATTAAAAAGACAAGGATATATACCCTTCTAGTTTTTTTGTTTTGTGCAGCATCACTGGCTGCTCAAACGGGGATTACTTTGGGCAAATTTATCGACTATTTATCTGACCGGTATCAAATAGATGTAGCCATTGACCCGTCTTTGCTCAATCAATACCAGATAGATCCGGCTTCTATTAACGAAAAAAACGTTGTAGCTTCTCTGGAGCAAATATTTGAGAAAGCCGGGCTTGAGTATTATTATCTGGACCAAAATCAGATTTTGCTCAGACGATCCAATGTGGTTTTAAACCCTGAAGCCAAAAAGTTCAATGGGAAGGTAGTGGATGCCGTTACAGGAAACCCTCTGCCTTTTGCTGCTGTTTACACAGTAGGTTTTCATAACGGTGTTGCTTGTGACGAAGCCGGCAACTTTTCCATCCAACTGGAAGACAACAAGTCCGATAGCATAGAGTGTTCTTTTTTAGGATATGACAAAATCAGGTTATCGTCTGCCAAATCAAACGGAATCGTCATACGCTTACAACCCCAGCCACAAACGGTTGAAAGGATTACCATCGTCGCGTCGGCACAGCATTATGTAAGTGGTATGAAATCCGAATACAATGCCAACTATCATAGCTATAGTTATACCAATGTAGCGGGTCAGGACTTACATCGCAGCATTCAGAAACTATCCGGAGTTACCAAATCAGACAAAGCTACTGCCGGTATACGGGGGTACGGAAGTGACAAGACCCTTACTATGGTCGACAATATCCCTGTATTAAATACAGGACATTATTACAATATCATCAGTGGTCTTAATGAGCTCTATTTTGATGAATTTACTTTGTACAAAAACCAATTTCCGACATCCTACGGCAATGCACTGGGAGGTATGATTCAGTTTTCCTCCACCGAAAAAAACAATGCTACCCTTCGTACAACTTCTAATCTTCTGTATTCAGGTGCAGCACTTCATTTGCCGGTAAGTTCCAAAGTGACCCTGAAAGCAGGGGGTCGGGTTTCTTATTTGGGTATTAATGAAAATGGCATTCTTGCCAGCAATTTCAATCAACTGCGCTTTGAATCCAATAGCAACAACCCTTCGGGCATCGTTTCCAATTTACCAAGGGCTGATTTTTACGATGCCAACATTAAATTGAAAATTGCCCCCAATACACGAAGCTATTTTGAAATCAATGGCCTCATCAGCAAAGACAATACGCAATTGGATTGGGAAAACAACCGCCAGTCGTTTATTCAAAATCAGAGTGTAATTCTCAACCAAAAATTTCTCAACGCCCGACAAATTGCCAACCGAGGGTTATCGCTTAGATATGCCACAACCATTGGTAAAAATTATACCATCACCTCTGATTTGTACAGCTACGAATATCGGGATTCTTTTCATCTCGCCAACGAGAACACCGATTATATCAACGGCAATGAAAATAAGATATACACCGATTACCAACATAGCCAATGGATCCAAATGTCGGGATTCAGAACAGCTCTTGAATATAGGATCAGCGAAATCTCCTCATTAAAGGCCGGGTTAGATGTTTCCAGGATGCAATTGGAATTAAACACTTCAGAAAACAACCACAAGCCACTGGCATTGGATCAGCAGGCTACACAGCCGGCGTTCTTTATGGAATACCTGTTTCGAAAAAACAGGTGGACACTCAACGGTGGCTTCAGGATTGTCCAACCTTCCGGCTTTGATCAATTGTATTTACAACCCCAACTTTCAGCTTCTTTTAAACCTGTTGATGGTATGGAGCTTAAATCGAGTATTGCAAAAAGGGTACAGAATTTCAACCAGTTTGACTTTGAGACCAGATTTGCACAAAACCTGAAGTACTACTATATCAGCCAAAAGGATTTTTTACCTCTTCAGCAAAGTACTTCCTACATGCTCGGCAGCCGTTTTACCAAAGCAGGTTTTTTGTTTGATGTGGAATTTTGGTTGAATCATTCTACGGGAAGTCAGCTCTTTACTTCCTTAAACACTGGCAACCGAACGGGTCCACCGATGCCCTTTAATTACATGTTTTTTACAGGAGAAACCACTACCAAAGGCATTGATTTTACAGTGGCTTACAAAGTAGGTGCAATTAAATATTCATTGGCTTATACCCTGAGTAAGGCTACTCAACAGTTTAACGGCATCTATAAAAACCTAACCATCCCTTCGCCCGATGACAGGAGGCACCAACTTACGGCTGGTGCAGATTTTAAAGTTAAAAAATGGACTTACAATACATCCATCACTTATTTATCGGGCACTCCTTATCTCAGCTTCGATAAAAGCAGAGACATGGGACCCAAGGATAAATCCAACCGAATGGATATCATATCCTATTTGCCTCCCTATGTAAGTTTGGATGCCGGAATCAATTATGGCTTTCAATTAAAGAGATGTCAGTTAACGATAGGCGCAACGGTAAGTAACTTAACCAATCACACCAATATCAAATTTCTCCAGCAGACAGGAGAGTTTGATGACAAAAAAAACATGAAACCCCTGGTAACAGGCAATCAATCCTTGATGTTGGGAAGGTTTTTCAACCTCCACTTCTCTACCAAATTTTAGGTTATTGGCGTTTTAGTACCAGCGAATCTGCGGGATAATGACTTTTTAAAGTATCCATTTGTGATTTTGCCCAATTGATGAACCTGCTTTTTTGTTCTGCCGACAAGTTGGCTTCCGGATGAAGTCCCAGCCAGGTATATGATTTTAATGGCATTTCGCCTTCTTCCATCATTTCTACGATTTCTTCTAATTTGTGGTTTTGGACCGCAATTCTTTTTTTGGTGAATTCAGAAAAATTGAGGTGTTTTTTGCCGTCTGTTACGTGGTGATTAAGCCACCAGGCAACCGGTTGAACATTGGCATACCAGGGATATTTAGTGCTGTTGGAGTGGCAATCATCACATGCTGCTTTTGAGATATCGGCCACCTCTTGCGGGAAATCGTATTTTGTTGATATGTGATAAGTTTGATCGTTGGATACATTTCTTTCCGGCTTAAAAAACTGGATAACGATCAGGACAACAACCAGAATGGTGGCAAATTTTTTCATGATTTTAGCTTTTAATATTTCAATTTAAAAATAGGGATAATTAATCAGGCGTAGTAGCTATTCTTTTCTTTCATACACCATAAAACGATGGTCAAAGTGGTTTTTTTCATCCTTTGTGCCCGGTTCGTCGTATGTGCAGATCCATTCATCCTCATTTATTACAGGAAAAAAAACATCGCCTTCACAATCACAGTCTACCAGGGTGAGGTACAATTTGTCCCACAATTCAAGCGTCTGCTCGTAAATTTGGCCACCACCAATGATAAATATTTCCTCCTCGTTTAATTCATGTGCGGTGTGTAAAGCCTCTTCCAGAGATCTCACAACGATGCATGATGATGCGATAAAGAAGGCATCCCTTGATACCACGATGTTGGTACGGTTGGGTAATGGTCTGCCAATCGATTCAAAACAATTTCGACCCATAATGACGGCGTGACCTGAGGTTATTTTTTTGAAATATTTTAGATCGGCCGGCAAGTACCAGGGTATCTGGTTGCCATGACCAATGACACGATTTTGAGTCATGGCCACAATGCAGGATATTTTCATCTCAGTCTTCATAGGATTTATCTGCAAGCGTGGTAATCAATACCTTTTCCTGGATCCGTTCTTCCCAATGTTTCATTTCAGGAGAAATCTCCCGTTTGATGTATTTTTCGATCATCAAACCTGCAATTGGAGTAGCCGTTTCTCCTCCCCAACCTCCGTTTTCTACATAAACAGCGATGGCAATTTTGGGGTTGTTGCGTGGGGCAAAACCAAAAAATACAGAGTGGTCTTTGCCCCTGTTTTGAGACGTACCGGTTTTGCCACAAACGGTAATGCCCGGAAGAATGGCTGCACGCGCGGTACCTGCTTCCACAGCCAATTGCATGCCATCGATTACCGGATCAAAATACCGGTAGTCGATTCTCATTTTATGTTTGACCCTGAATTTTTCATCGATCGGACTCGATGTGTTCAGGTATTTTTTGATCAGATGTGGTGCGTAATAATAACCGCGATTAGCAATAATAGCAGCAAGATTGGCCATTTGGATAGTGGTTACCTGCAATTCTCCCTGACCAATACCGAGAGAAAGCATGTAGGTGGCTTTCCATCCATTGATCTCACGGCGGTAAAGCTTGTCGTAGTATTTTGAATCCGGCACAAAGCCGGCGATTTCTGCCGGATTTTCAACACCTAGCTTGTGACCCAAACCAAATTCCTTTAAATAAGATACCAGTGTATCCAGACCAATTCCCGGTTTTTTGAAACCGTATTGATTGACAAATAGTCGCATGAGGTGGTAGTAGTAGGAGTTGCAACTGTGTTGGATGGCATTGGAAATATTGGATATAGGCGGGTGGGGGTGGCACTTTTGTGCCTTACTGGCTGATATCTCATAGGCACCATCGCAGTAAAATGAAGTATTGGGTTGAACAATGCCTTTTTGCAAAGCAATGAGCGAAAAGACAGGCTTAAAAATCGAGCCGGGAGGATAGTTGGCGATCAAACTTCTGTCGAGAAAGGGCCGGTTGATGGTATCAGACAACAAGCTATCGAAGGCCACACTCCTGTTTTTATCGAGTGCAATGCTGTTTGGGTCATAAGAGGGAGCACTGATCATGGCCAGGATTTCTCCGGTAGAAGGTTCAATGGCCACGATGGCACCACGTTTGTTTTTCATCAACTCCTCACCATATTGTTGCAGTTCCAAATCGATGCTCGACATCATGTCGAAACCCGAAACCGCCATGGAATCCAACCGGCCATTATCAAAAAGACCTACTTGACGACCGAGGTTGTCTTTGAGTACGTAGCTTATCCCTTTCTTTCCCTTTAATTGTTTTTCCATACCTTTTTCAAGACCGGAAATACCAATGTAATCTCCCAAACTGTACTCGCCTTCCGAACGATTGATAATATCCCAGTTTACTTCTCCCAAATAACCCAATACATGGGCAGCATTGTGGTGAGGATAAGAGCGTATGCTTTTTAAGACCGGAAAAAAGCCGGGAAATTTGTGGAGGTGTTCGTGAAAACGGGCAAAGTCTTCAGGTCGTATTTTTGATAAGAAAGTAAAAGGAACGGATTTATGGTATAGTGGATTTTTCCAATCCTTGTTGAGATTTTTTATGAAAGTTTGTTTATCAATGCCCAGCAGCTTGCAAAACGCAGCGGTATCCATCTTAGGATCAATGTTTCTGTAAATGACATTGAGATCGTACAAAGGAGCATTGGTCACCAGAAGTTTTTCATTGCGGTCGACAATCATGCCCCTTGATGGGTACAATACGTTTTTGTATAAGGCTGCTTTTTTGGCTTTCTCCTTGTATTTGATGTCAAGCAGTTGAAGGTGCGCTGCCTTGAATAGGAGCAAGGAGCAACACAACACGACGAAAACAATGATGCTGTTTTTTCTGTCTGCCAGATTGATCATCAGAATTTAGGTCTAAATATGAGCTGAAACAACACTATCACTGCCATCGAAGTAATAAAACTAAAAATGGTATTCATAAAGATGTGAAAGAAATAAACAAACGAAAATGCCTCCACACTGAAATAGAAAAAGCAATGAACCAGCAAAAGCAGGCTGGTGAAACTCATAAACCAAGCCATGCCCATTTTTTGAACGGTGGGATAGTCATCTGCATTATATCCCTCGAAGGGTTCCAAAAACCGAAGCACGATGCTTTTGATATAGGCGGTAAAAACCAGTGCCGAAGCATGTACACCCGGAGAATTGTAGAAACCATCAATCAGGAGTCCATAAGCAAAGGCAATGATTAAGGTTAAAGCCCGTGGCGTTTTCATAGGCAACATCAACACCGGCAAAGGGTACAACAAAAGATGTATGTAATCAAACGAGCCAATAGACAAATCAACCCTGCGGCAGATCACTACTTGAAAAAGGAAGTAAAACAAAAACCTCCAGATATTGGCATATATAACGTTGCTATTCATTCTGGTAGACTTCTGCTTCTAATTTTTTTTGTTCTCCAGACAGACGATTGGATATCACATACAAGGCATCCCATGCAGTAGGATCATTAAACAATTCCACTTCTATGGTATAACTGTTGCTGCCCGGCTCTAACACTACTGTTTTTACTTTTCCCACCTGAATGCCTTTTGGAAAAATGGTTGAATAACCACTGGTGATAACGGTATCACCAACCAAAACGGTTTTGTGTTTGGGTATTGATTCAAGGTTTAGAATTTTGGGATTACCCATTTTCCAGGTCAAAACTCCATTGCTGTTGTTGCGTTTGATCAAACAGCTGATATTGCTTTGGCTATGGAGAATGCTCATCACGATGCTGAAGTTGTTGCTTACTTTTTTGATGATGCCTACCAGGCCATTCTGACTGATAACACCCATATCCGGCTTAAGCCCTTGTTTTTCTCCTGAACAAAGGGTAATGAAGTTGTCTCTCAATCTGAAATTGCTATTGCAAATATCTACAGCGATGAGTTGATATTTGGATGAATCGAGATCGATCGTATCATTATCGTGCAAGCTTGAGTTGAGGTCGTAGTCGATAAATTTTTTAATTAGTCTTGCATTTTGTTTGTGCAGGCTATCGTTTTCCACATCCAGTCTCAAATAGGCATTGAGTTTGTCGACGCGCGCGTCGATGGAAGTAGAAAAAAGATTGGCCGAGTGTAGGAAAATTCCTTTTTGCTCTTGGTTGTAGTTGATGATAATGTAAAAGCAAAGGAATTCCATTGCCAGAAACAGCAAGTGGTAGCCAAATCTCAGCAGTAATTCTATCGCATTTTTCATCTGAACCCCAAAGATAATTCATTTTTAACATAACAAAAACAATATATCTTGTTGATTATTAATAAGATACAAGAACACGCCCCTGTTTTGCCAAACAAAATTCGGCAAACTATTTCTTGAATAATTGTTTATTGTATTGACTACAAACGAAACCCATGCGACTTTCAGTTTACCGCAGATCCCATTTTAATGCCGCCCACCGGATTTTTAATCCTGCATGGGATGATGAAAAAAACGAAAAAGTATTTGGCTCATGCGCCAATCCTTATTTCCATGGTCATAATTACGAACTGGAGGTCTGTGTCACGGGGGAAACGGATCCAGATACCGGGTATGTTTACGATTTGGGGCATTTGCAACACATCATCGAAGAAGAAGTGGAAGCGCGGCTCGATCACAAAAATCTCAACCTGCAGGTTGAAGAATTTAAAGAATTGATTCCTACAGCCGAACACATTTGTTATGTCATTTATACCTGGCTGAGAAAGAGGATAGCATCTTCTTATGATATCAGGGTAAGGTTGTGGGAGACTCCCAGGAACAGCGTAAGTTATCCGCCTGAAGCCTTCTGATTGCGGGCTTTTTCAATTTCATTGATGAGTTGCTGAACGCCGCGCTGGCGCTTGTTGAGTTTATTGTTTTTAGAAGCTTTTACTGCATTGGACAAGCCACCCAGGTAATACCGCGTTATCCAGGGTCCTACGCTCAATGTAGCGTCTGCAAGACCAATATCCGGAATGAGATCGATGTACAACAGGCCAAATAAAACATAAAGGGCCATGGAGTTGAGACCATCTTTTACTTCACCGTTGGCAATCTGGCCGGTACCAGGTAAGATCGCACTCATCCATCTGGCGGTAGATGGATTTTTTTTGCTGTTTTTTTCCAGGTCTTTGATAATCCTGGATACAGCCACTGAATCCAGGTTTTGGCTGTAACTCAACTTATTTACATACGATAAGCCTTTGTCGTATTGATCTGTGAAAAAATAATTGATGGCTGTCATAAAATAAAACCGATCCAGGTTGGGTTCCAGTCTTTTGGTCACCTGGAGGATTTCGACCAGTGCTCTCTGGTATTCTTCTTTTGCCAGAAAGATTTTTTGTTTTTCAAACCTTACCTCATTTCTGCGGGCATCGAAATTTGGCAATTTGAAAAAATACAAATCGAGGTATTTCAGTGCATTTTCATCGTCGCCTTTCAAAAGAAAGCAGCGTGCAATTTTGCCGCATACTTCGGGATTGGCGTTGTTTTGATCAAGGTAATAAGCCCTGAGATACTCTTTTAAAGCAGCATCTGTCTGCTCTTGTAAAAACAAATGATCGGCGTATTGCAACTCAGGAGACTGAGCCGACAAAGTCCCCAGCCAGAAACTAAAAGCCGTAATATAAATCAATATGGCGCTTGCTCTGCTCATACAATTTTGACTTTTGTTTTTTGTTATAATTTTTGGCTGACTTTATGGAGCCGTAAATATTGCCGATGTAAAAACCGGCAGCAAAGCCACCGTAGATCCAACCACCGGCTGATTTTATGCCGCCCTGTGAAAACCGGCGATAAGACTGGTAGCTGGTGGCTGCAATGAAAATAAATGAAATAATACCATCTTTGACGTCCTTGGCATATATCCGTCCTGCACCCGGAATCAGGGCAGAGAGGGTTCCCGCCAGAAAGGGACTTTTGCGTTTTTGGTTCAAACCTGCGTGGATGATTTCGTAATAACCGTCATCTTTTACGTTCCATATCCTATACAAGCTGTCTGATTTTTTCCAATCCTGTCTGAGCACGGATATGTCCAATGTCATTTTTTGAGCTGCAGACGATGGTAAGACATCTTTGTGGCTGTCAAATACCAATTGAGCTACTCCGGCCTGATCATTGAGTGCCATAGAGAGTACATATTCTTTGAGGATATCGGGATTTTTCAAATCCAGTGACGCCCCCTTTTTTTCTACTTCATCGTACTTGTTGAGTTTGCGGTAGGATTTCAACAACTGTGTGAGATATCCCGGTTCATTGGGAAAGAGATAGTGCAGGCGCTCATATTCTTCTGCAGCAAAATCGTACAATTTCTGATCGTACAGAAATCGTGCAAAGCCGGCCAGTTGAGTACTGTCGGCAACAGGGTTTTGTCCTATGGCAGCGATCGAGAGTAAAAAAAAGACAAGGCCGGCTATGATTCTCCTTTGCATAAATTACCATTTAACAGGGTCAACCAAGGCCCTTTTTTTTGCATCAATAGTATATTTTTCAGGACTTAAACCGTTGCACCGTGTCAATCGGTCCAAGGTCATAATGCCACCTTTGATGAGACCTTCCTGCTTAACGGCCATGATGCCATATAATGAGCACGAAGGGTGGAAGGCACAACGATTGGCATCTTGCGATGAAAGGATTTCCTTGTACAAAAAAAACAAGGCGGAAAACACCATCTGGACTTCATTTTGATTGCCTTCAATGTGTTCTTTAAAGGTGGTGTAAGCACTGGGTTTGTGCTTTTCAGCAGCCAGAACACGTGCAAAGCTGAGGTCTTCCGGGTTTTGACCCATCAGCAAACCGGAAGCGGTCAATGACAAGAAAAGGATTAAAAATGATTTCATTCTACTACCACGTTATCAAAAGTAATTGACTTGTATAGTTGCTGTTCATTGCCGGAATACTGCGAAACTATTTTCATTGGCACAGGCAGGTCTTTGATGATCTGGTAATTTTCATAAAACGTCTTATTGATTTCTTTTTCCTCTACGTCATAAAAAACAATGCCCATCAGCAGATTGTCTTTGACATGCGTAATTACTTTTTTGAGAAAGGACTTAAAAGCCGATGGTGGTTCCCACTCCATTATCAATTCTTCGTCACTTTCCTGCACGGAGGTGATTACAAAACCCGCGGAAGAAAGGCCAAAATCATTGTCTTTGTATTCCAGTATGTTTTTAAACATAATAAAATCATTGACCTGACCCAATACTTTGGTTGTTACCAATGAGTCGCCTACATATTTATGCAGGGTAGAATCCTGGATAACCCATCTTTCTTTCTGAGGAAAAGAAAGAAAATACTCTGCTTTGTTCTGGTGGTTGTCATAACTCACTTTTCCCATCATGAGGGTAGACTTTTCAGTTCCGGTTCTTTTTTCTTTAATGGAAAAACCCGCCTGAAACAAATGATACTTTTGAGCGTTGAGGGCGTTGGACAGACAGCAAGCAAGGATGAAAATAAATATTAATCTTGTCACCAGGTTCATTTTATATAACTGCAAAAGAACAAAATGTTGAGCATATAAAACCAAATTATGTATTTGAGCAGGACATTTAAGCTACGCATCATTGAATGCACAGCACTGTTTACAACGCGATGCCGGCTTAAAATCAATCATGATTTATTTTGTCATATGCCTATAAAAGCAAAGTGCAGCCTATAGCTGCACTTTACTTTAAATCTTATGTAATTATTGATTAGTACAAAGAAGCCAATGATGCTCCAACGATACCAACATAAATAACAAAGAACAATGCATAAGCGATAACACAACCCCAAAGAGCGTTCATCACTTGCTTCTTCCTTGAAGAACCTTCATCCATGGTAAGGTATACGATCAACATACCCACCCAGCCAAGGCAGAATCCCCACCAGAAACCCGGAATACCAAGTGGTGTTCCGCTGGCGTTCTCAAACATGCCATCTTCGCTTGCAGAAGCTGAAAGTTGAGTCTTTTCAACAAGGTTTGGATACTTGGCAACCAGTTGGTCGTAAGTAAGTCCTTCTTCCTTAATGATCTTCTCGATTTGGTTCAGATCAGAAAGTTGTTGTTCAATTACTTCTTTTTTTGCCGTTAATTTACCGGGATTAGTTGTAGTTGCAGACAAGCTGAGACAAGCACCCAATACGAAGGCCAAAAGGAAAAATCTTTTCATAATGAATTATTAAGGTTAGATAAATAAGGTTTAAATGTTGCGTAAATATAGAAAATATTTAATTGCCTGTCAAAATGTAATTCCCTGTTTTTCACAAAATTTAACCATTTTTTATAAAATTGTTAAAATATTGTGACAAAATACAGCCAAACACGAAATATTATTTGGAAAAACAGACGATTTAAACCATTAATCAACCATAAATTTTGTATGGGTTATTTGCTTTTTCCGCCTAAAATGTATCGAACAGACAAGGCACCATAACCGGAACGGAACCTGTTCAAATTTACACCCGGATAGTCATAGGAATCAACCAATACTATGGTTGGTGCCCAATCTACACTGGCGTTTATCGGATAATCTTCAAAAGTGTAATCCAGACCAATGACACCGGAAACACCCAGTTCGTAGTATGAATTGTAGCCGGCATATCCATAGTCCCAGGTCGTAACGGAAGCACCTCCTCCAAAATACCAGTTTAATTTGTTGACACTTTTAACAGGGCTGTGGATTTCGTAGTAGGCACCGGCTGCCAATCCACCCCAACGAATACCTCCAAAAATGTCGATCGCTGCCTTCTTATTCAAAAAAGTCTTGTACGAGCCAATCAGACCATAACCCAATTTGGCGCCAATTGCCGATTTGTAATCCTGTGCATTTGCAGAACTTAAAAAAGCCACTACAAATAGTGTTGCAAAAATAGTTTTAAGTGTTTTCATTTAAACAATCTTTAGTAATTAGGTAATATTTATATTTTCAAAGATAAAAACAAAAATCGTGTCTAGGGATAAGTGTTGATAAAATGTGCTGTGACGTAGTTTTTTTCGATTAAAATGTAGAATTATGCGGTTGGAAGCAACCAATCCATTGCCATCCGATATCCATGCAGTCCTTGTCCCATGATGGTATGGGCACAAATCGGACTTAAATAAGAGATGCGACGAAAGTGTTCCCTTTCCATTATATTACTAATGTGTACTTCTACTACCTTGCATGGAACTGCAGCTACAGCATCGGCAAGAGCAATGGATGTATGGGTATAACCCCCTGCATTGAGTATGATGCCATCTGCGCGGTATCCAAAATCCTGTATCCAGTCTATAAGCTGGCCTTCGTGGTTGCTTTGCAGATAGACCAGTTCATGCTGTGCATATTCTTCCCTTAATCGGGGAATAAAGGAGTCAAAACTCTCCGTACCATAAATGTCAGGTTGCCTTTTGCCTACCATGTTGAGATTAGGGCCATTGATGATAATGATGAATGCCATAATCAGTTGGCAAATTCAGACATAAACTTGATGCGCACCAGACACAGCTCTTCCATGGTAATGTCCTCATCTTTGAGTGCCTTGAAAGCATCCATCAATGAATCCGACTCAGCCTCGCGGTAATATTCATAAATTTCCTCAATGATGTCGTGATCAATTTCCTCTTCGATATAATAGTCGAGGTCAAGCTTCGTACCACCGTCTACGATGAGGTTGAGTTCTTCGAGCAATTCCTCCATGGTCTTACCCACATTTCGGGCAATATCTTCCAGTGGCAGCTTTTTGTCGATGCCCTGAATAATGGTGACCTTGTCTTTACTTTTATTGGCAACCTGGCGAATCAGGATTTCATCCGGCCTGTCGATCTCGTTGTCTTCTACATATTTTTGAATCAGGGCGATGAAAGGTTTGCCATATTTGGCTGCCTTTCCCTGGTTGATGCCGGTAATTTTGAGCATGTCTTCGTGGCAAACCGGATAAAAAGTTGCCATTTCCTGGAGGGAGGGCTCCTGGAAGATAATCCAGGGCTGTACACCCAGTTTTTTAGCTTCTTTTTTGCGGAGTTCCAACAACATGTTCATAAGCGTTTCATCCAAAACAGTGCCGCTTCCTTCCCCTATTATCACATCGTCGCCTTCTGCATCGCTGAAATCGCGGTTCAACGGAATGGTAATCGACCATGGTTTGTTGAGAAATTCGTGACCCTGCTCTGTAACCCTCAGCAGTCCGTATAATTCAATGTCCTTTTCAATCAGGTTGTTGAGGATGCCGTGTCGGATGATGGAATGCCAATACAAATCTTCCTGATCTTTGCCGCATCCAAACAGTGGAAGTTTGTCGAAACGAAAATCTTTCATCTCCTTGGTGGCTTTGCCGGTAATGAATTCCACTACGGTTTTGATCAGAAACTTTTCATTGATTTCGAGGATGGCTTTAATGACCATGGCCATATCATGGTTGACCTCTACTTTGTCTTTGGGGTGCCTGCAGTTGTCGCACATCTTGTCGCACTTCGATTCATCATATGGCTCACCAAAGTAATGCAACAAAAATTTTCTGCGACAGGCACTGGTTTCAGAATACGCAATGATTTCATCCATCAGCTGCGCCCCGAGCTCTCGTTCAGAAACGGGTTTGTCGCGCAGGAATTTTTCGAGTTTGAGAATGTCTTTATACGAGTAAAAAGCAAGGCATTTCCCTTCCAGTCCGTCTCGTCCCCCGCGACCTGTTTCCTGGTAGTAGTTTTCAATGCTTTTGGGTATATCGTAATGGATCACAAAGCGCACATCCGGCTTATCGATGCCCATACCAAAGGCTATGGTGGCTACGATCACCTCGATTTCTTCCATCAGAAAATCATCCTGAACCTTGGTGCGCACCTTGGCATCCAGACCTGCATGATAAGGGGCTGCTTTGATGCCATTTACCTGAAGAATTTTAGCCAGTTCTTCGGTCGTTTTTCGCGCCTGAACATAGATTATGCCCGATTTGGTGGGCATGGCTTTTACAAACTGAACGATCTCTCTTACGGTTTGATCTCTGTTTATTTTGGGTCTGATTTCGTAAAAAAGATTATCCCGGTTGAAGGAGGAGATGAATACATTCACATCCCTCATATTGAGGTTCTTCACAATATCCGACTGCACCTTGGGTGTTGCGGTGGCAGTAAGAGCCACCAGCGGTATATCGGTACCAATGGCACTGATCATGTTTCGGATTCTGCGGTACTCCGGTCGGAAGTCGTGACCCCATTCGGAGATACAGTGGGCTTCGTCGATGGCTACAAAGGACACATTGGTTTGTTGGAAAAACTCAATGTTTTCATCTTTGGTAAGGGTTTCCGGAGCCACAAACAACATCTTGGTAGTCCCGTTGGTGATGCCTTCTTTGACCTCCCGCATTTGGGTACGGGTAAGGGAGGAATTCAGAAATGAAGCCAGCTCATCGCTTTGAGAGTAGCCCCTGATGCTGTCAACCTGGTTTTTCATAAGGGCTATCAGCGGTGATATGATCAAGGCGGTGCCCGGAAGCAGCAGGGCGGGTAATTGATAACAAAGCGACTTACCCCCGCCTGTAGGCATGATCACAAAAGTATCTTTGCCCGACATCACACTTTCAATGATTGCTTTCTGCTCTCCTTTAAAAGTGTCAAAGCCAAAGTATTCTTTTAATGATTTTTCGAGGCTATGCATCTATTGTATGTTATTAAATAACAGCTTTTTGTTTGATAAGAAAGCGATCTCCCAAAAGGGGGAAACGGCTCTTGTTTTTAGTGGATTTTGTACCCTGTTTTTACAAATGCCGTCTAAAGTTATCAAAAATTTCATGCAAACCCACAAATAAAATAATGAATTTTTATTTTACATATCGCAGATACGCTCCCTATCTTTGGCCGGTCTGATGATAATTGCGAATAAAATTCATCATTAAGCACAGGCAAAACACTAAAATACCGCCAACAATTGGAAGCACAAATTTTAAATAGCATACACTCTACTTTGGAAATTGAAGCTCACACCCTCAATGCCATGCGGCAATCCATTGGCCCATCACACGTTGAGGCCGTTAAATTGCTGTATGCATGCCAGGGCAAGCTGGTGGTGACCGGCATAGGCAAGAGTGCCATCATTGGTCAGAAGATGGTTGCCACTTTCAATTCTACCGGCAGTAAGGCAGTATTTATGCATGCGGCTGATGCGGTTCATGGTGATCTGGGACAAATAGATAAAAGCGATGTGGTGATCTGCCTTTCCAAAAGTGGTGATACCGCTGAGCTCAAAGTTTTATTACCTATTTTAAAGGCCATGGGCAATACAACCATAGCCATGGTATCCAATGCTTCCTCTTTTCTGGCCAACCAATGCGATTTGTGTTTACTGCTTCCTGTCGAAAAGGAAGCAGACCCCAACAACCTGGCTCCTACGGCAAGTACGGTGGCGCAGCTGGCTATGGGTGATGCTCTGGCCATGGCGCTGCTGCATCTCAAAGGATTCAGCTCAAAAGATTTTGCCCTTTTACACCCCGGAGGTAATCTTGGGAAGATGCTGTATACTACTGTAGGCGATCTTGCCTATAAAAATGCACAGCCTTTTGTGCATGCCGGTGCGCTCATCAAAGACGTCATCCTCACCATTTCATCGGGCAGATTGGGTGCTACCGCTGTGACAGATGAAAACAAAAAGATTTTGGGCATCATTACCGACGGTGACTTAAGAAGAATGCTCATGAACCAAAGTTTTGGTGATCATATCAAAGCAGAACAGATTATGTCTGCACACCCCAAAACCATTTCCGGCCAGGCTCTTGCCGTTGAAGCATTGGAACATATGAGGTCGTTGTCTATTTCGCAACTGCTGGTGGAAGAAAACCAACAATACAAAGGTATCATCCACATGCACGATCTCATCCGGGAAGGCTTTGTTTAAAAACCAACATTACAAGAATAAAATTTCGAATTGATGGGTAAAGCAATAGTTAATTCTTTACCATTCGACACTTTTCTTAGCACACCAAATAATATGTGGCACACACTGTTAATCCTGCTTTTCCGGGTTAAAAAGATGGTGTGTATCGAAATTTGGACCTTTGAGAAGGACGATGCAGGCTGTATGTATTTAATAATCAATGGTGTGATATATAAAATATATTTTAGTCAAATGGAGCTTTATCAAAATTTTATGCTTTAAAAATTTAAGTTTGGGTTAATTACTATATTTTTAGACCGAAATTCAAAACTAATTATGAGCACAGCAACAACACAAAGTTCACGTCACCCCAAAGGTTTATGGGTACTGTTTGGTACCGAAATGTGGGAGCGTTTCAATTTTTACGGAATGCGCACATTGTTGACGCTATTCATTGTTCACGCACTGATGATGAGCGAGGAACAATCTTCACTCATATATGGCGGCTTTTTAGGTTTATGTTACCTGACACCCATGTTGGGCGGTTTCATTTCTGACCGATTTTTAGGCAACAGAAACTGTATTCTTATCGGGGGACTTTTAATGGCAACAGGTCAGTTTCTCCTGTTTACGAGTGCCACTACATTTGGCGTAAATCTTGAATTGGCAAAAACACTCTTGTATGTTGCCTTAGGTGTATTGATATTTGGAAATGGTTTTTTCAAACCCAATATTTCCAGCATGGTTACCAACCTGTATCCAAAGGAAGAAAAGAGCAAGCTGGATACAGCCTTCACCATATTTTATATGGGTATCAATGTGGGCGCATTTTTAGGTCAATTCATTTGCCCTGCATTGGGAGATGTGGTGGATGCCAATGGAACCAGGGATGTATTTGCATTCAAATGGGGCTTTTTTGCAGCAGGTGTTGCGATGTTGATCGGCACACTTACCTTTTATTTGCTGAAAGATAAATATGTGGTTACTCCGGAAGGAAGGCCCCTGGGTGGCTTGCCAAAACACAACATTGCATCCGATTATGAAGAAGGAGAGTCACAAAAAGCTGTTTTTTCAAGCAAATCATTGATGCTGGCCGTTATCGCATTTATTGGCTTGGCACTCACATTCTATTTTGTGATTGGACAAAACATCGTTTATTCAGCCATTTATGCCAGCGGACTTACCCTGGCAGGGTTGATTTTGACAGACTCTTCCTTATCAAAAGTTGAAATGGACAGAATCCTGGTGATCTATATAGTTTCCTTTTTTGTGATCTTCTTTTGGGCAGCCTTTGAGCAGGCCGGTTCTTCATTGACCTTTATAGCCAATAATCAGACAGACAGAAATTTCTTTGGCTGGAACATGCCTCCGTCTATGGTTCAGATCTTTAATGGCATATTTGTGGTCATGCTGGCCATCCCGTTCAGTATGTTGTGGGATAAGTTAAGGGCAAACGGTAAGGAACCCATTTCTCCCGTTAAACAAGCCATCGGACTTGCCACCATTGCCTTAGCCTATTTTATCATAGCCAATAACGTAAAAGATCTGGGTACTACCGGACTATTGGGCATCAAGTGGCTTATTTTGTTGTATCTATTGCAAACGATAGGTGAGCTTTGTTTGTCTCCGATCGGACTCTCTCTGGTGGGTAAACTGGCCCCTAAGAGGTTTACTTCTTTGCTGTATGGTGTATTTTTCTTATCCAATGCTTCCGGATATGCTTTGGCCGGAACCCTGGGATCCATTTTGCCTGCTACCGGAGATAAATTCAAAACAGCGAGCGATATGGGCATTGATCTGCAAGCGATATTGGATAAAAAGATAACACCTACTCCGGAACAATTGCAAATGCTGGCAGATAAAAACATCATGGATCATTATCCGGTTTTTGCAGGATTTCAGATCACCAACCTGTACGAGTTCTTTATGGTGTTTGTGGTGCTTTGCGGCATTGCTGCTTTGATATTGTTTTCTTTGAGTCCTGTACTCAAAAGGATGATGCACGGTGTAAAATAACTTTTGACTTTAAGCAGTAATAACCATGTCTAATATTTCATCTTCCGGGACTGAACAAGGATCGGGCAGTGACTTTTTTTCTCAAAAAGTACTGGGTCATCCCGCCGGCCTGTTTGTATTGTTTTTCACTGAAATGTGGGAAAGGTTTTCGTATTACGGTATGCGCTCGCTGCTGGTTTTGTTTCTCACTTCCAACCTGATAGATGGTGGCTGGGCATGGGAAAGAAAAACGGCTTTGGCACTGTACGGTACCTATACATCTATGGTTTACCTCACACCCATTATAGGTGGTTTTGTAGCCGATCGATTTTTGGGTTCCCGTAAAACTGTTTTACTGGGAGCTTTCATCATGGCTATGGGACACGCTTCGATGGCGCTGGAAACACCGGCATTCCTTTACATAGGTTTGTTATGCCTTATTTTTGGTAATGGCTTTTTTAAACCCAATATGACATCCATCGTTTCCCAGTTGTACAAAGACCACGCAGAGAAAAAGGATGCTGCTTATACCATATTTTATATGGGTGTAAATTCCGGTGCATTCCTGGGCATGATGTTGTGTGGCTATATTGGAGAAAAAGTAGACTGGAGTTATGGCTTTGGATTGGCCGGCATCTTTATGCTGCTGGGTTTGGTCATGTTCTATTTTTTCCAGGGCATCTTTGGCGATGTGGGTTTAAAACCACTGGTTACAGCCAATTCAAAATCCAGTGAACCCAATGCAGTGGCATCCGATGGCGACAAAAGAAATCCCTTTCTGACGATCGATATTGTACTCATCATTTTAGCGGCCATAATTGCACTCGTATGGGTGATCAACGACCCCATGTCTAAAATATACAACTTTAATATTTTCGGGGATTCAACCACTGCTGATTATGTAATGCTGGGAGGCGTCATTATCTTTCTTTTCATTTTGTTTTCGCGTTTGGTTCGATACAGTAAGATCACAAGAGAGAAACTCATAGCCCTGTGCATGATTGCCTTCTTTTATATGCTATTCTGGGCGGCCTTTGAACAGGCCGGAGGTTCTATGAGCATCTTTGCCAAAGACTATGTAGATCGCAGTCTAACCGGTGGTTTTGCCACTACATTCAAGGTCATCAATACTTTGCTCACAGTTGTGCCCCTGGCCATTATTACCTGGGTGCTTACCAAGCTATTCAGAGTTACCTTTGGCAAGTATGCCATTGCCAATATGGTTTTGATATCCAGTTTTGTCATCATTTGGGGCATTGTTATATGGATGCTCAACCGCGAATTCAACAATGAGGGCACAGAAGTGCAGGCTTCCTGGTTTCAGATATTGAATTCATTTTTCATCATTACCCTGGCACCCATGTTTACCAAGTTGTGGGAAAGCAAATACAATCCACCGGTGGCCTTTAAGTATGCCATGGGACTTACGTTTCTGGGCATTGGTTTTTATGCGCTCTCGTATGGTTCATCTGCCATTCCGGCCGGTGCACAAACCGCAGCCGTGAGTATGATCTGGCTGGTAGTTGCCTACCTTTTTCACACCATGGGAGAATTGTGTATATCGCCGGTTGGCTTGTCGAATGTAAGTAAGCTGGCACCTGCCAGAATGATATCCATAATGTTTGGCGTATGGTATTTGTCCATAGCCATTGGAAATAAGATTGCCGGTAAGCTGGGAGGTGAAATGGATGCTATTTCACAGTCTTACGGCATGGGCAACTTCTTCCTGATTTTTACCATCATACCTTTTGGAGCAGCCGTTTTGGTTGCCGTTCTTCATCCGGTATTTAAAAAACTAATGAATGGAGTCCAATAACCAAACGCAGGCAGTAGACACTGCACTCGAAGAAATCCGCAACTTCAAAGGGCAATACCCCAGGCAGCTGTGGTATCTTTTCTTCTCTGAAATGTGGGAGCGCTTTTGCTTTTATGGCATGAGAGGCATGCTGGTCATTTTTATGGTCAACCAGTTGATGCTCGATGCTACCCAGGCCAACCTGCAATACGGTGCCACCCAGGCTTTTGTATATGCATTTACTTTTATTGGCGGACTTTTTGCCGATAAAATTTTGGGCTACCGGAAATCCCTGTACTGGGGCGGTCTTTTGATGATTGTAGGCAGTATGATTCTTGCCATCGATCCGGTGCGTTTTTTCTTTTTTGGCATCAGTTTCACGATTGTAGGTACCGGCTTTTTTAAGCCCAATATCTCTACCATGGTAGGTACGCTTTACCACGATGGTGATACCCGGAGAGATGCGGGTTTTTCACTGTTTTATGCAGGTATCAACCTGGGTGCGCTCATCGGCGGTTATCTATGCGTTGCAGTAGGTAAGGGCGAAATGCTCACCTCTTTGGTGCCTGCCCATCTCACGTGGAATGTCGCTTTTGGCTTTGCAGCTCTGGTCATGATCATCAGTCTGCTCACCTTTACTTTTACCCAAAGAAGCATGGGTAATATAGGTTTGTCTCCACTGTTGCACCTTGATGCGTCCAAAAGAAGAAACCTCGAATGGCTTACCTATGTGGGTTCGCTGGTGATTATTCCTTTAATCATGACCATGGTTTCCAAAACTGAATACACGGATATATTCATGTATATCATTGGCCCGACCACATTGGTTTATCTTGCCTATGAAATGCGTAACTTTTCGGTGTCGGAGCGAAAAAAACTATTGGCAGCATTGGTCTTTATCTTTTTCTCTATTTTGTTTTGGGCCTTTTTTGAACAAAGTGGAGGGTCGCTCAGTCTTTTTGCAGAAAAAAATCTCGATAAGAACCTGGTAGGTATGACCCTTGATCCCAATGGTGTCAACAACTCGGCCAACTCTCTTTTTGTCATCTTGTTTGCTGCCTTGTTGGGCATGGTATGGGTCGCCCTTGCGAAAAAAGGATGGGAACCCAATACCTTAGTTAAATTTGGACTGGGCTTTTTGTTTTTGGCAGCAGGGTTTTACATCTTTTATACAACCCAGTTTTTTGCCAATGATCAGGGCGTTACCTCTTTGAATGTGTTTACCCTGGCATGGTTGGTCATCACATTTGGTGAGTTATCGTTATCTCCCATCGGCATGTCCATCATGACCAAGTTATCGCCTGTAAAACTGCAGGCCATTATGATGGGCATGTGGTTTTTGGCCAGTGCGTACGGACAATACTTTGCCGGCATCCTGGGTGCCAACATTGCGGAAGCATCTGCCAATGCATCTAACCTTGAACAGTTGATTACCTATACCAATGGTTATCGCCAGTTGGCTATATACGCACTTATATCGGGGGTGGTGTTGATCGTCATTTCTCCTTACGTGAGAAAACTCATGCAGGAAGTCAAATAGGGCTTACCAAAATCTTTTATAACTGATTACAGGGATGAGCCCGAGCTGGGCTTCAATGAAGGGTCCATTGGGTCCCGGCCTCAGATGTCCATCGTTTTGTCTGTTGGTTAGGTTTTGTATATCGAGTGATAACATTGATTTTCCGCGGGTATAATTGATCCTTGCATCGCATCGCAGGTAGTGATCAAATTGTCCAATAGGGGGTGAATCAAAATTGCGGATGGCCAGATAGTTATTGGGATAAATTCCAAAATAATACTGCCCTCCTCTGTAATGACAGGAAACGGCTATGCTGAGCAGGCCGCGTTTCAGGGTTAGGGTTTTGCCGATATTCACATTTCCCATCCATCCAAAGTCGTTTTCTGCATTTTGCCAGTCTTCAAAACTGTTGTTTTTGTATTTTGTATTCAGGAGGCTGTGATTGAAATTAAGCCACCAATTTTTACCGGCATCCCATTCCAGGGCAATACTAATGCCCTGTGATTTGCCCCTTCCTTCATTACTGAGATTTTCAACAAAGGTATAATCAAAACCATGGAGGTAGTTGTAATGCAAAGAATCTGCCGGCAGTTTAGAAAAGCTGTGGTAAAACAATGAAATACTGCTTCTAAATCGATGAGCCGTTATTTTATAATCCAACATGTAGTTTAATCCTATGATGTCTGACAAATCAATATTCTCCGGCCTAATGGCATAACTTGCATTCCTTGAAAAGGAAGCCGATACACTATGGATGCCTTTAAAATATTCCAGGTTCACAGTTGGCAGGATGTTGAAATCCTGGATGTGGGATAGGCTCAGGTTGTTATGCAATTTGATGTTTGAAAAAAGATAGAAGCTTTTGTTCAATGACAGCAACACGGAACTGTTTTGTTGATCAATGTTTTTGGGACGGATATTTTCCACACTTAGTTCTGAAGCATAATGGTCAAACATATAGCGGACTTCCCACCTCCATCCTTTAGGAGTCAAAAGTGATGACTTGACCGAAAATTTTTCTTGGGTGTTTTCAAAAGAATCACTTACACTGTAAACACTGCCATCCTGAAAATTGACCAAGCCATTGGCAGAACGATGGTCGTTTCTCTGAGAAAAGGAAAGGCCAAAATCCATTTTATACCCTCCTTTAAATTCCTGCCGTCCGAGCCATTGTGTGGTAATATTTTGCGATGTATAACCGATGTTTTGACCGTCTTTGTAATTCAGGTATGGAGGTTCACCTGCTGTGTGCTGATTGTTGCTTCTGCCGGCTGCCACCAGCAGGGTTGAGTGAAAGGACTTATGCTGCCCGGAAACACCCACCATAAGGTCATCGAAACGGATAGCTTCATTGCCAAAAGAGACACCCAGGTCATCCAGCAAGCCGGTAAATGAGTACCTATAGTTGGCAAACACCCGGGTATTGTCTTTCCATACCTTGTGTAAGCCGGCTTCCAGGCCCAACAAGCTGAGTTGCAGGTAATTTTGTCGTTGAGTTGATATTTGCATATCGGCCATACCCCCCAAAGCCCAACCTGATTTACCGGGAGACGAAGGAGCAATAAACTGCATGCCATCCAGTATATTACCGCTGAACATGTTTACGCCTCCCGCAGATGGGCTGGCCAGGTCGCTGAGGGTACCTGCATTGCTCAGGTGGTTGGGATTGACAATATCCAGGCCATTAAGTCTCCAGGCATTTAAGTGCGATGGAAGTCCATGATAAAGAATTCCGTTGGCCTGATCGTTGGCAATGGCTATTCCGGGGAAATGCAGTAAGATTCGTGCGGGATCATCGAAGCCACCCGGTAGCCTTTTGAAATCCCGATTGCTAAGCGATATCTTTTGGGCATTAAAACTTTTTTTAGAAATAAAAACCACCGTATCCGCAGATACCTGCCACAGAGAGTCAGATTGAGCGCGGCTCTGCCAGGAAACAATAAGTAGGAGCAGGCACATTATCCGGCCATGACTCAATATTGGATAAAGCTTCAAATCTTACAGTTGAAATAACAAAAATCAAATCGAACCCAAATCTATCAAATTTGTTCCTTCTACCAAGTGTCTGATTTCATGATCCTGGTTTTGGATGTGGTGAATGAGCAATTGGCAGGCCGATTTTCCAATCTGGTACCCTGAATGAAAGATGTGGCTGATGGGGGGGAACAAAAAGTAGGGAGAGGTTCCATCGCTAATGCCAATAACACTCAGCTCATGAGGAACCCGGAGTCCCATTTTTAAAAAATGATTCAGTCCATGAACCATTATCTCGTCGGTCATAAAAAAAACGCCATCCGGGAGGTATTCTTCGGTTTTTGCCCTAAGTTGCTCATTGATTTGGTGGATGTTGTTTACGATGAGAAAAGGTTGCGGATCAATCGGTATTCCACCGTCCTGGACGGCTTTCAAAAAACCCTCAAATCGGTCCTGCGTGATGGTAAGATTTTCGTGTCCGAAGACGCCCAGGATTTTTTTTCTGGATTTTTGGATCAAGGCAGAAGTTGCCGTATAAGCTGCTTCGAAGCCATCGATAGTGACAGTGGGAAAATCGTTGCCGGCAAGGACTTTATCGACCAGCACCACCGGAATTTGGCTGTCTTTTAGGATCTGCAGGTGGTTGAGGTTGCTGGTATTGTCGCTCAAAGAGATGAGCACCCCTTCGACAACCCAGCTAAGGCAATATTTGATGATTTCGGCTTCAGCTTCAAATTGATTGCCCGATTGAAAAATGATGACCTTGTAGCCTCTTTCATCTGCGTATTGCTGGATGCCTTTGATAAGGTCCGGAATGAAGAATCGATTAAATTCCGGGAGGATGAGGGCGATCATTTTCGTATTCTTTTTTCGGAAGAACCGGGCATGAAGATTGGGCAGATAGTTGAATTTTTGAGCAACTTCTCTGACCCGGATTTTGGTATCTTCACTGATGTCGGGATGATCGGATAAAGCCCTTGAAACCGTGGATACGGAAATGGATAACATTTTGGCAATATCGACGATTGTAATTTTGTTCATAGGTCAAATTTAACATTTCATTTTATTAACAACAAACGTTTGCACAAACGTTTGCGTTTATTTTTAATTTGTTAACATTTAAATAATACCTATCATTGCTAATCTATTACAAGGGATAGGAAATACCACAAAAACAAGGTTTAGAAAAAATATTTAATATGTAAAACTGCCAGGAAGCGAATATTTATTTTTTAACGTTATGTTAAAATAATATTCATTCCGACATTTACAATCCCAACGTTCTGAAAAACAATGTATTATGAGGGGCATAATCACACTTACGTGTTTTATGATATAACTTTCTAATTAATTAAATCAAAATCGTCAAAGCCACATGAAGAGAACATTAACAAAATTTATGTTTCTTTTGGTATTTGCCCTGGGAGTTTCCTTTACCTACGCGCAGCGTACGGTTTCCGGAAAAGTGACAGACGGCAAGACCGGTGACCCCCTAATCGGGGCCAACATTTTGGTGAAGGGAACCAGCACGGGAACCATTACCGACCTCGATGGTATGTATTCAATCAGCGCCGCTGAAGGATCTACCCTCGTTTTTTCTTACACAGGATATGCCAATCAGGAAGCTGTGGTTGGTTCTTCCTCAACCATCGACATAGCCCTTCAGGAAGGTTCCGTGTTGGATGAAGTTGTTATCGTTGGATACGGCTCTCAAAAGAAGAGAGATGTAACCGGCTCAGTTGCCTCATTGAAAGAAAAAGATTTCAACCAGGGTATTGTTACTTCAGCAGACCAATTGTTGCAAAACAGGGTTGCGGGAGTAAACATCATCAACAACAGTGGTCAGCCGGGAGGTCAGGCTACAGTTAAGATTCGTGGTAACAACTCTATCCGTGCAGGTGCGAGTCCACTTTATGTAATTGACGGGGTGCCTTTGGATGGCCGTACAGCTAAGGCTGGATTGTTGGCTACTGATATTGGAGCTATTGCCAACTCAAACCCATTGAACTTCATTAACCCATCAGATATTGCCAATATCGATGTATTAAAAGATGCCTCTTCTGCGGCTATCTATGGTTCAAGAGCTTCCAATGGTGTTATCCTCATTACTACCAAAAAAGCTAAATCAGGTGCACCAAAAGTGGACTTTGGAGTTAGCTTGGGTACCAGCTCAGTATTGAAAAAGTACGATGTTTTGTCTGCAGACGAATACAGATCAGCTTTGAGCAGGTACGGTTTGGCATCAGGCGATGGCAAAGGAAGTGTTGATGCTTTCGATCAAATTACAAGAAATGGTATCAACCAAAATTACAATATCTCTATCGGAGGAGGTTCTGAAACTGCAACTTACCGTTTTTCAGGAGGTTATCAGGACATCCAGGGTATCATCAAAGATTCTGGTCTGAAGAGATATACCGCTTCTTTCAACTCTAATTTCAAAGTGTTGGATGGCAAATTGGGTTTGGATGCGATGTTGATCGCAAGCCAGACTGTTGAGGATATTGCACCTATCTCAACCAACGCCGGTTTTACCGGTAACCTGGTTGCGCAGGCATTGCAGTGGAACCCAACCGTTCCGTTAACAACTGCCAATGGAGATTTTACAACCTCTAAAAACAACCCATTGGTGGGTGCAACTACCATCAACCCGTTGAACTTGTTGGATGGTCATTTTGAAAATGCAAAGACCACTACTACTTTGGCTAACATTTCTCCTTACTGGAACATTACAGATAACCTTCAATACCGATACAGATTGGGTATCAATTACGGTTTGGGAAATACCAGAGGAGCGATTTCAGGTAATGTAAATGTGCAAGGCATTGAAGGCTTAGGTTGGGCAGGTATGGCCAACAATGAGTTGTTGTCAACCATCCATTCTCACACATTAAGCTTCAACAAAAATGTGTCAGACGACCTGAGATTGGAAGCCATTGCCGGCTACGAATATCAGAAATTTGACTTCAGAGGATATGCACTGGCAGGTCGTGGTTTTGCTGTTTTGGATTTTGACAATACCAATGCGATTCAAAACTCAAGCAATGCCAACAAGCGTTTCATTTCATTTGCTGATCCAATCAGCGAATTGCAGTCATACTTTGGTAGAGCAACTTTGGGATTCAAAGGTAAATACAACCTTACTGCTACTTTGAGAGCTGACGGATCCTCAAAATTTGGTGAAAACAACAAATACGGTATTTTCCCATCTTTTGGTGCTTCCTGGAACATCAAATCAGAAGATTTCCTTGCAGACAACGACAACATCAGCGACCTGAAATTGCGTTTGGGCTGGGGTAAAACCGGTAACCAGGAATTCCCTGCAGGCTCTGCTCAGGAAAGATACCAATTATTGGAAAACGGGGCTTCCAAATTGGAAAACGTTGCTAATCCTAACTTGAAATGGGAGTCTTCATCCACGCTTAACTTTGGTTTGGATTTTGGATTAATAAACAATTCACTAACTGGTAGCATCGATTACTATAGCAGAGTAACAAATAATTTGTTGCTGGATCCAACTGTCTCTGAACCAGGTCCAGATGTAAAAGGTTGGAAAAATATAGATGGAGAAGTCTTAAATACAGGTGTAGAAATCGCATTGAATGCACAACTTTTCGAAAAAGAGAATTTTGCCTGGTCATTGGGTGGAAACGTTTCATTCCTTAACAATGAATTTAGAAACTACAGTGGTCCTCCAATTCTTACCGGTGACTTGTTTGGTCAGGGATCTTCAGGAGCCTATGTACAGGAAATGAAAAATGGTTATCCATTGAATACATTCTTTGTAAGGGAATACCTAGGTCTGGATGAAACAGGGAACAGTAAGTACACACAGGGTGGTGATGTTACTGTTGCTGCTGGCGATCCAAATGCAAACATTATCCTGGGTCTTTCTACCAGCTTAGCTATCAGTAAACTTAACTTCTCAATGAACTGGAATGGCGCTTTTGGCCATCAATTGTACAACAATACAGCTATGTCAGTGTTACCTATCGGTAACCTTGGTAGCAGAAACCTTGATGCTGCATTGTTGGAAGGCGATGTAAAAGAAAGTGTTGCCAATCCAATCACATCTTCTTCAAGATACGTCGAAGATGGTGATTTTGTGAAACTGGCCAATGCTACCTTATCTTATGATTTGGGAAAAGTTTCTAAGTTGTCAAATGTTAGATTGTCACTTACTGGTCAGAACCTTTTGGTTATAACAAACTACAGTGGATTTGACCCTGAAGTTAACACTGTTAACCTTAGAAATGGTATTCCTTCTTCAGGTATTGAGTACATTCCTTATCCTTCCGCAAAATCATTTATTTTCGGTTTAAATGTTTCATTCTAATTAAAAATCATATCAATCATGAAATACAAAATAATCTTATTGTTGATGGTTGGCTTCAGCTTTCAGACCTGTACAGATCTGAAAGAAGAACTGAGGGAAGACCTGACAAAGGAGGAAGCATCAAAACTTGTAAAAGTTGAGTCAATACTTCAAGCAGCTTACGATGGGATGAAAAATCCTTACCAGGATCAATCCCGTTTCTGGGCTGCACAAGAGCACACCACTGATGCAGCTATGGGCCCAACCAGGGGACCAGACTGGGACGACAATGGAATCTGGAGATCACTCCATGCCCATACTTGGACAGCAGATCATTCATTCCTTACCAGTACATTTAGTGAATTACTGCAAGTTGTTTTTACAACTACAGATTTATTGCAGTTTAATCCCACACCACAGCAAGCTGCAGAAGCTCGTTATCTGAGATCTTTCGTAATGCTTTCTGTACTGGATGGTTGGGGACAAGTTCCTTTCAGAGACGCAGGCTCTTCATTGTTGGAAGATGCCCAGGTATTGGGTCCTCAGGAAGTAGTTGACTTCGTGGTATCAGAAATGGATGCCATCATCAATGACTTACCTGCCAGCCCAACCAACAGAGCCAACAAAGACGCAGCACGTGTATTGAAAATGAAGGCATTGCTCAACAAAGGTGCTTACCTTAACAGAGAAACTCCATCATTCAATGCCGCTGATATGAATGCGGTATCTGCCATTGCAGATCAGATCATTGGTTCAGGTAAATACCAGCTTTCTGACAATTATTTTGACAACTTTGCTCCAGACAATAATGTTAGAAGTACTGAAAACATTTGGACTGCAGAGAACATCGGTGGTGTTTCTTCAGGTAACGTAAGATCAAGGTGGTTTTGTACCCTTCACTACAACCAGAACCCTTCCGGATGGAATGGTTTTACAACACTGGGTGATTTTTACATGTCTTTTGAAGACAACGACTCTAGAAAGAAAGCCAATTACACCGGTATGACCGATGTATCCGGTATCAATGCAGGTTTCCTTTTCGGTCAGCAGTTCAATGAAAAAGGAGAAGCTCTTAAGGATAGAAAGGGGAATCCGCTTTCATTTACCAAAGAGGTGGCCATCAAAGAATCAGGAGCTAATCTCGAAATTACCGGTATCAGGGTTATCAAATATCCAATCGACTACAATAATGGAGATAACGTAGACAACGATTATGTTTACTACAGATATTCAGATGTATTGTTGATGAAAGCGGAAGCCATGCTTCGCACCGGCAATGCAGCAGGAGCATTAGATATTGTAAACCAGATCAGAACAAAAAGAGGTGCTTCTCCGCTTGCTGCTCTAACAACTGATAACTTATTAGCAGAAAGAGGAAGAGAGTTGTACTGGGAAGGTCACAGGAGAACTGACCTTATCCGTTTTGGCAAATTCTTGAATGCCTGGGAAGAGAAATCCGCTTCAGGCAAAGAGAGACTTTTGTTCCCAATACCAACACAATCTCTCGCTTCAAATCCAAATTTGAAGCAGAATCCTGGCTATTAATGGTTAAAAATTCTAATTTTACAGGGGAGCATTTTGCTCCCCTTTTTTGTTTAAATACCATACATTGAAACCGCTTTATTACTCTGTTATTGCCCTTTTGCTGGTATCCTGCCATGCAGATCAACAGAAGGCAACTCAAAATTCCAATGCTGTATTCACGCTTCTTGATGCTGATCAGACAGGTATTTCCTTTTCCAATCCGGTAGAGAATACCGAAAAATTCAACATTTTCAATTACCGCAATTTTTACAACGGAGGGGGTGTTGCCATCGGCGACATCAACAACGATGGACTTTCGGATGTATTCATGACAGCCAATATGAAAGAAAATCGCCTTTACATAAATAAGGGAAATTTTCAATTTGAAGACATCTCCCATTCTGCCTTTGGCAAGCAGGATATACACTGGAGTACAGGTGTGGTAATGGTAGATATCAACAACGACGGCTGGCTGGATATCTATGTATGCAATGCAGGCTACCAATCCGGCGTAGAAACCGCCAATCAATTGTTCATCAATAACAAGGATTTGACATTCACCGAAAGGGCCACTGAATATGGTCTGGACGACAGGGGTTACACTACCCATGCCGCTTTTTTTGACTACGATAAAGACGGCGACCTCGATGCCTATATCCTCAACAATAGCTTTATACCGGTCAACACACTCAACTATTCCAACAAACGTGAACAACGGGCAGAAGACTGGGAGGTAAAAGATTTTCTGAAAGGAGGAGGTGATAAGCTGCTGAGAAACGACAAGGGGCATTTTACGGATGTAAGCAAAGAGGCGGGTGTTTATGGCAGCCTTATCGGCTTCGGACTTGGCATCTCCGTTGGTGACGTCAATGGCGATCAATGGCCCGACCTCTATATTAGTAACGATTTTTACGAAAAAGATTATTTGTACATCAACCAAAAAAACGGCAAATTCAAAGAAGAGCTGGAAAACCGCATGGGTCACATCAGCCTTTCATCGATGGGCTCCGATATAGCAGACATCAACAATGACGGGCACCTCGATATCTTTGCCACCGATATGCTTCCTTCAGAAGATATAAGACTCAAACGCACCACTTCGTATGAAAGCAATGATCTTTTTAACCTCAAGTTGGGTAAAGGATTCTATTACCAATACATGCAAAATACATTACAGCTCAACCGGGGTGATGGCCACTTTACGGAAATAGCCAATATGGCGGGCACAGAAGCATCTGACTGGAGTTGGGGTGCACTGATTTTTGATGCAGACAATGACGGCTGGCAGGATTTGTTGGTTTGTAACGGAATTTACAAAGACGTAATCGATCAGGACTTCATCGATTTTTTTGCCAACGAAGTGATGCAACAAATGGTAATGAGTGGCAAAAAACAAAAGGTGGATACCATTGTAGGCCTGATGCCCTCTACGCCTATACCCAACAGGATGTTTCGCAATAAGGGTGACCTCACCTACCAGGACGTTGCCAAAGATTGGGGCCTCGACCAGCCCGGCTTCTCTAATGGAGCGGCCTACGGAGATCTCGACAACGACGGCGACCTGGATCTCATCGTCAACAATGTAAACGCACCGTGCTTTGTCTATCGCAACAACACCAACAAAGCACAACACTATATTTCTGTGAAACTAAAAGGCACATCGCCCAATACATACGCCATAGGAGCCAGTGTTGAAGTCTACGCAGGTCATCAGCGTTACTTTAAAGAAATTATGCCCTCCCGCGGCTTTCAATCCTCGGTAGACTATACCCAGGTTTTTGGTTTGGGCAAACAAATTACCGTCGATTCACTGGTGGTAAGTTGGCCGAATGGAAAAAGACAAAGCTGGATAAAACCGGCGGTTGACCAAATCCTTACCGCTGAGGAGGATGACCAAAAAGCTTTACCCCGCACCAAACAGACTCCTGCAACAGCCTTGTTCAAAAACAAAGTATTGCCGGGCATCTGGACTCATAAGGAGGATGATCATGTAGACTTTTATTATGAAAGAGGCATCTATGAAATGCTGAGCAAAGAGGGTCCTGCTTTGGCCATGGCAGACCTCAATAAAGATGGCATAGATGATATTTTTGTCGGAGCAGCCAGGGGACAAAGCCCCGTACTTTATTGGTCTTCCTCAAAAGGATATACCGAAGACACCAAAAGATTTAACTATACTGAATTTGAAGATACCGCCGCTGCCTTTTTTGACGCAGACGGTGATGGTGACCTCGACTTGTTTGTGGGGTCGGGCGGCAACTTCAATCCACCGCTTACCCGTGAAATGCAGGATCGAATTTACATCAACAACAACAATCAGTTCACCCTTTCCACCCGCGCTCTTCCTACCAACGGCATGAATACCTCAGTTTGCATTCCTTTTGATTTCGACAATGATGGGGATGTGGACTTGTTTGTAGGCAGCAGAAGTTTTCCGCAGAAATATGGTGAGCAGCCTGACAATTATCTTTATGAAAACAATGGCAAAGGGATTTTCCAGAATGTTGCGCCTACCTTGTGTCAGACATTGGCAAAGGCAGGTATGGTTACCTCTGCTACGCTGGTTGATTTAAATGGCGACCAAAAAAAGGAACTGGTCGTTGCCAGTTCATGGGGGTCAGTAACGGCCTTTGGTTTTGATAAAAAGAAAATCACACCCTGGCCGCCTCTGATGGGTAAAGACCAGACCGGCTTATGGACGTACGTAGGTAATTTTGACATCGATAACGACGGCGATCAGGATCTCCTGTGTGGAAACATAGGCCTCAATAGCATTTTGTCAGACCATGCCATGGAATTGTGGGTGGGTGATTTTGACGCCAATAAAACGGTTGATAAAATCCTGACCCGGAAAATTGGCGATCGGTTTGTACCTGTGATGATGAAAAGAGAATTCATGGAACAGCTGCCATCGCTCAAGAAAAACAACTTAAAACACCAGGATTTTGCCAACAAAGGCATAGAAGACCTGTTGCCACCGGGAAGCAGAAATAAAGCTTTGATCAGAAGTGCCAACTATTTTGCTTCGGTAGTTTTGATCAACAAGGGCAAGGGACAGTTTGAATCGAGAGAGCTGCCCCATAACTTCCAGACATCTTGTCTCAATGCGGCGGTTATTATAGATGTCAACAACGACCAATGGCCTGACATTATACCCGTTGGCAACCGTTCGGTTTTTGCCCCACAGTTTGGCAGGCTCGATGGATTTTGCGGAGACATTTTGATTAATGAAAAAGGACAATCATTTTCATCCTTGCCATCTTACCAAAGTGGTCTGGATTTAAGGGGAGATGCCAGGTGTGCAGGCCTTATCAAAACAAAAGAAAAGAAATCGTTTATCGTAACTTTTAACAACCACATTCCAAAGTTTTATGAACAATTATAACAGGATTCCAATGACCAGGTATTTTATTTTGGTGTGGGTGGTGTTTTTGTTTTCCTGTAAGCAGGAAGATAAAAAAGAAAACTTGTTTACTTTATTGACAGGTGATGATACCGGAATCGACTTTCAAAACAAGTTGAACCTGACCACGGAAATGAACATATTCAAGTACATGTATTATTACAATGGTGGAGGAGTTGGCGTTGCCGACTTCAACAACGATGGCTTGAAAGACATCTTTTTTACCGGCAACATGGTAGAAAATGAATTGTACCTCAACGAAGGAAATCTCAAGTTTAAAAATGTTACCAACAAGGCAGGTATTAAAAAAGATGCTGCCTGGTCCAATGGTGTCAGTGTAGTGGATATCAACAATGATGGTATGATGGACATCTACATAAGTCAGGTTGGTGAATTTGATATTTTCAAAGGTCACAACCAGCTTTTTGTATGCCAGAAAATAGAAAATGGTATACCCGTATACCAGGAAATGTCGGCACAATACGGACTGGATCTGGTGGGTTACGGTACGCATGCGGTATTTTTTGATTACGACCTGGATGGTGACCTCGACATGTACCAATTGAACCATTCTACTCACAACAATGGTACTTTTGGGCAACGACCTTCCTTTTTAGGAACCTACCATGCCCAATCCGGAGATAAGATGATGCGCAACGATAAAGGACGTTTTACAGATGTAACCAAGGAATCCGGCATCCATTCTTCGGTGATCGGTTACGGCCTTGGCGTGGTGGCCAGTGATATCAACCTCGATGGTTACCCGGACCTTTACATAGGCAACGACTTTCATGAAAACGACTACCTGTACATCAATCAGGGCAATGGAACATTTAAAGATGTAACACCGGATCAGCTCATGCATACCAGTCGCTTTTCCATGGGTGTAGATGCAGCAGATCTCAACAACGACGGATACAATGAGATCATCTCACTCGACATGTTGCCCGAAAAAGCAGATATTTTGAAGCGATCTGAAAATGATGAAGATATCAGCTTATTCAAGTTTAAACTCGATTACGGCTACAACTATCAATATTCCCGCAATGCACTGCAGTTGAACAATGGCGATGGCAGTTTTAGCGAAATAGGCATGTACAGTGGTGTACATGCAACTGACTGGTCGTGGTCTCCCTTGTTTTTTGACATAGACCAGGATGGCAAACGGGATTTATTTATCAGCAACGGTATACCCAAGCGGATGAACGATCTCGATTACATCAATTTTGTTTCGGATCAGGACTGGCAGTGGAAGACCAGCCACAACGAGCTTACTCAAAAGGAACTCGATCTGATCATGAAGATTCCTGAACTCAAGTTGGATAACAAAATCTTTTTGCAAGACGGTGAGCTAAGATTTAATGACAAAAGTGATGCTGTTGCCAACCTCCTGCCCAGTTATAGCAGTGGGTCCGCTTATGCAGATTTCGACAACGATGGTGATCTTGATGTGGTGGTAAACAACATCAACGAAAAGCCCTTCATTTATCGCAATGACGTACAACGTGCAGCCGACCGGCAAAAAGCTTTGCGCATTCGATTTAAGGGACAGGCCGGCAACATCAACGCCATTGGAACACGTATCATTGTCAAGGCAGGAGGGCAAAAGTATTATGCCGAAAATTATCCTGTCCGAGGCTTTCAATCCAGTTTTATGGAGGATTTGTTTCTGGCTACCGGCAAAGCAAAGCCCGATTCATTGACCGTTATCTGGCCCGACCAAAGCTATCAATCCACGGCTTTGGGTATGGACTCTATTCATATACTCACTTATAAAACCGGCTTGCCAAAGTTTGATTACAAATCTCTTGTCGGAACCAAAGTGATGGCATGGACAGACAATACACCATCAGCAGGGATCAATTATAAACACACGGAGAATCCTTATATTGAGTTTCACCGCGAGCCACTTGTACCTTTTAGTTGCGGAGAAGAAGGTCCGGCATCAGCGGTTGGTGACATAGATGGGGATAAGAAGGAGGATGTTTTCCTGGGAGCTTCCAAAACCTTTAAACCGAAGATTTATAAACAAACGGCCAATGGCACTTTTCGGTTGGTGCCGCAGGCTGACCTCGATGCTGATTCTACCTATGAAGACGTGGATGCAGTTTTTGCCGATGTCAACAATGACGGGGCCAAGGATTTGATTGTAGCGAGTGGGGGCAATGAATATTCATTAAAAAACGACTTTATGAAGCCCAGGCTGTATCTCAATGATGGACGCGGGCAGTTTAAAAAGAAAGCAGATGCTTTCGGTGAAGTTCGGCTCAATGCTTCCGCTGTGAAAATATCCGATATCAATAACGATGGCTTGCCGGATGTTTGGTTTTTTGGCAGATCGGTGCCGTATCAATATGGGCAAATTCCGGCTTCTTATGTGTTGATCAACACAGGTAATGGTAACTTTAAGGATAAGACTGCAGAGCTGGCTCCCACCTTAAGTAAGCTCGGACTGGTTACGGCTGCACAGCTTGCCGATATAGATGGTGATCGGGATTTGGATGTGGTGGTTGCCTGTGAATGGGATGGTATTTTGGCATTGAAAAATGAAAATGGCAAATTTATTCTGCAGCATCTGTATGATGGACGTGGTTGGTGGTCATCACTGTACATAGACGATGTAGATGGAGATGGTAAAGTAGATATTATTGCCGGCAATCAGGGGCTCAACACCCGCATGAAAGCCAGCCCGGAAAAACCGGTGCATATGTACCTCGCAGATATGGACAACAACGGCACTGCTGAACAGGTAGTGACGTATTTCATTGGGGATCGCGAGATTCCGCTGGCCAACAAAACAGAACTGGAAAAGAAATTGCCACCCATCAAGAAGAAGTTCTTAAAAGCCAGCGATTTTGCCAAAGCCGACGTAAAAGAAATTCTTTCCTTCTACGACTTGAAGAAAGCCGAAAAGAAGGAAGTCAATCAATTTGCCAATCTAATCCTGTATCAAAAAAGTGCAGGTAAGTTCACAGAACAAGCATTGCCGTTTACCATGCAATTTTCTCCACTTACAGCCATAGCTCCTATGGGTAAGCAGCAATGGCTGATAGGCATGAATAAGTACAACGGCAACATCCAGATTGGCCGATACGATGCCGATTTTGGCGGCATCCTTTCATTTGAATCAGGACAATTGAAATACGAGAAACTACCCGGCCTGATTTTGAAGGGGGCCATTAAAAAAATGGTACCCATTGTTGTCAATGGAAAAAAACAATATTTGGTTGTAAAAAACAACGATAGCTGTCAGCTCATTGCACCGGCTTCTTAGGTATCAGAGCCAAACCTTGGTGAAATCAAATTTTCTGGCATCGAAAAGGCCTTTATCGGAAAGTTTGAGTTCGGGAATGACGAGCAAGGCCATAAAAGATAAGGTCATGAAGGGAGCATCGAGTGTTGAGCCCAGCATTTGTTTAGCCATTTGATCTACTTTTTGATAGTCCTCTGATACTTCATATCCATCGCGATTGCTCATGAGTCCGGCAACCGGCAGGGGGAGGGTAGCTACGTCAGCACCCAAACATGCTGTGACACCACCCCGGTGTTTGACTACTTCATTGATGGCATTGGCCAGGTCTTCATCGTTGGTGCCTACGGCAATAATGTTGTGAGAATCGTGACCTACCGATGAAGCAATGGCCCCTTTTTGGAGACCAAAACCATGGATAAGAGCAATGGCGGGTGGAGATTGTACATATCGGTTGTACACCACAACTTTGAGCACGTCATTTTCCGTGTCAGGTGTGAATATAGTATGCTGGTTTACCAAATTAAACAGCAACTCTGTGGTAATCAACTGACCTCCTTTTGCGGCTATGACCCGCATCTGTTTTGCCTCTGTTGGGATAGGGAGAGCCAGTTGTTCGGCAGCAACAGGTTTGGTATCAAAGTAATTAACGATAGCACTTTGAGGTAATGGCAGTCTGGTTTTGCCGTTTTCAGCTACGCACTGTCCTCTCAAATAGGTCTGTAAAATTTCGAAGTTATTTACATCTTTTACTACTATAAAATCAGCGGAGTCACCAGTGCGGAGCAGGCCCACCGGCATACCATAATGCAAGACAGGGTGAATACAGGCCATATACAGCGCCTCAAACAGGCCAATGCCGTGCCGGTGGATGGCTCGTTTGACCAACTCATTGATGTGGCTTATCACCAGCTCATCCGGGTGTTTGTCGTCTGAGCAAAACATCATTTGTTGCCAATGCTCCTTTGCCAGGGGAATGAGGGCTTCAAAATTTTTGGCGGCACTGCCTTCTCTGATGAGGATTTTTACACCCAGTTGCAATTTTTCAGCAGCTTCATCGGTTTGGTAACATTCGTGGTCAGTGGTTATACCATGTGAAAAATAGTCCCGGGCATCCTTGCCTCTTAAGCCCGGTGCATGACCATCGATGGGCTTTCCCGATTTTCGGGCGTGGTACAATTTTTCCATTACCATAGCATCCTGATGAATGACACCCGGATAATTCATCATTTCTGCCAAATAATAAATATCGGGCTTCTGCAAAAGCGTAAGTATATCCTGATCATCGATGGCGGCACCTGCGGTCTCAAACGCCGTAGCCGGTACACAAGAAGGCGCCCCGAAGGCAAAATGAAATGGACTTTGGGCAGCATCGTTCAGCATGTAATCAACCCCTGCCACACCCAGTACGTTGCCTATTTCATGGGGATCAGAAACGGTGCCCACAGTACCATGAACCACCGCCAGACGCGCAAAGTGAGCGGGCGTGAGCATAGAACTTTCGATGTGTACGTGCGCGTCTACAAAGCCGGGCATTAAATATGGCTCAGCCGGCCGCTCATTGTCAAGGGCTTCGATGGCTTTGATTTTTCCTCCCTCAACGGTCACTTCTCCAAAATATATTTGGCGCTTGAAAATATCTACGATGTTTCCGGTAAGTGTCATGGGAGTTTATTGAAATTTGACAAATAAATTTGAACTCGAAAAATAATCAATCGCGGCCAGATAATGCATTGACAAAGGTCAGGTATTTCACACAATTCAACGCAATGGTGTAACTTTGTGGTTCAATTAATAAATTTTCCTATGCAGAAAGTATATATTTTATCCGCACAGAGAACCCCAATGGGAAGTTACGGAGGAGCACTGTCATCGTTTTCAGCAACACAGCTGGGTTCCGTTGCCATCAAGGCAGCTGTTGAAAAAGCAGGCATCAATGCCGATGATGTGGATGAGGTTTTCTTTGGCAATGTTTGCCAGGCCAACAACGGTCAGGCACCGGCCAGACAGGCGGCATTGGGGGCAGGTTTAAGCAAAAGAGTTCCTTGTACAACTGTAAATAAAGTATGTGCTTCCGGCATGAAGTCCGTTATGTTTGCTGCTCAATCCATACAGCTGGGCCAAAACCAGGTTGTAGTAGCCGGTGGTATGGAAAGCATGAGCAACATACCTTATTACCTGCCTAAGGTAAGATGGGGCTTGAAATACGGCGGTGCTGAGTTGGTAGACGGCTTGCAGAAAGACGGACTTACCGATGCCTACAACCACCAGGCCATGGGTACCTGTGCTGATGCTACAGCAACCAAATTCAGCATCAGCAGAGAAGACCAGGACAGGTATGCTATCCAATCTTATACAAGAGCAGCAGAAGCAACCAAAGCCGGAAAATTTAAGGATGAAATATGCGGTGTGTCTATACCTCAAAAGAAAGGCGATCCCATTTTGATGGTTGAAGACGAAGAATACAAAAATGTGATGTTTGATAAGATCCCCGGACTAAGACCTGCTTTTAGCAAGGAAGGTACTGTTACCGCTGCCAACGCTTCTACCATGAACGATGGTGCCGCAGCCCTTGTGCTGGCGAGTGAAGAATATGTGCAGAAACATGGACTTACCCCTATTGCAGAAGTGGTATCATATGCGGATGCGGCCCAGGAGCCGGAGTGGTTTACCACGGCACCTACATTGGCAGCACCTATAGCCCTGAAAAGAGCAGGGTTGTCCGCTGAACAGATCGATTATTATGAAGTCAATGAAGCATTTGCAGTAGTAACCATGGCCTTCAACCAGGTGATGGGGGTAGACGAGTCAAAGGTCAATGTCAATGGTGGTGCGGTAGCCCTTGGGCACCCGCTGGGAGCATCAGGAGCCAGAATCATTACGACACTGATCCATGTATTGGGACAAAACAACGGCACCTATGGTTTGGCTACACTCTGTAATGGAGGAGGTGGCGCCAGCGCAGTCGTTGTTAAAAAACTATAATCCCGCTTACTTTAAGTCGATCGTACCTGCATCGGAGTTTTCCAACATGCTGCCCGGTGCGAGTCTTATTTCTTTACCGTTGATGTTTTCAATGGTGATCTGACCCGTATTGGAAAAAGTACCGAGGTTGTTGATGCCATAAAGCCCGTTCACTGCATGGTTGTTGAGCAGTGTCAAGATACCATTATTGTTGAAGTCAGCACCTACTGCGTTGTAAATTCCGGTACTCCCGCTATTACTTATGTTCAATGTTGCAGAACTGTTGATCAGCATACTCCCGCTGTTGCTAAATGCTATGCCGCTGGTATTGATGGGGTTGGTAATGTCCAATACACCGTAAAGCAGTACATCTCCGGCATTGGACATTTCACCTTTGTCGGCTATTTTGAGTTGTGCGTTGTTTTGGATCAGCAGGGTAGCAGTGGCACCTATCGTTACGGATGAGGCTTTGGCTACGTTGCCGTTGGTTATGCTGATGGTATAGGCTGCCGCAGGATTGATGACCACCTGATGGCAGGGTTGAGGAATTTTTCCTGTGCTCCAATTACTGGCCTGGTGCCAGTTGCCATTGGTGCCGATCCAGGTATTGACTACATCGGGAATGTTTTCGTCGATGCTGTTGTCGCAATCATTGTCTTTGCCATCACAAATCTCAGGGGCCCCGGGATAGCTGTTGGGATCATCATCAAGACAATCCTGGGTGACAGCACAGTAACCATCTCCGTCATTATCACCACCGTAGCCGTTGAGACAAAAATCGTTGTAATTGCCACCGCCTGGCAGTTGCGGATTGCCTTCTAATCTGAGTGTAGCACCCCGTGTGCAGAATATGTCATAAACGCGGGGGATGCAGCCATTAAAATTATTCTCATTCAACCACATAACTGCAATCGGGGGTATGGTGAGGAAGACAGGTAAAGTACCCGTGAGGTCATTGTTGTCGAGATAAAGCGTTCTCAGATTGCCAATATCACCAAAAGAATAAGGTAGGGTGCCTGAATAGCTGTTGTTGCCCAAATCTACGTAGTCAAGCAACACAAAATCATCAAGAAAATTGGGCAGATTGCCTGAAAGGGTATTGCTGTAAAGGTTGAGGCGAGTCAGCTCTGTAAGTCCCGTCATTGCTGCAGGTAAACTACCGGTGAGGTGGTTATTTCCCAGGTTGAGCGCGGTCACTCTGCCCGAAGTATTGCACACGACACCAAACCAGGTGCACACATTACAATTAGATGCATAGTTGACCCAACCGCTCTTGTTGGTCCAGGAAGCACCGTTGGTAGCATTGTAAAATGAGACCAGTGCAGGATAATCCGGATGACATGGCACAGAGGCATCGTAAGCACAGATGCCAAATTCTCCATAGTCGTTGGTTGCGGGTATGTCCTTTGGAGTTACTCTTATGGTGATGGTTTCACCGGGAGTGCGTCCTGTCAGAATGATTTGTGCATGGTTGCCTGCGCCATTGTTGTCATCACAGGCTATGGCCGTAAGACTGTTGCAGTTACCTGCATAGGCTTGCAAAACCATATCAGTAAAACCTCCCGACACCTGCGTAGTCTCAATGGTTAATGAGCCCGAAGAAGGCACTTTGGCTGTAAACCATACATCGGTATTGTAAGCCTGAGAAACACAGCTAAACCCCGGCGTATTGGCAGATTGAGTACCATAGTCGTTGTCGAAGGTTCTGGCTGTACAGCCTTGTGAAAGCGTGAGTGGTATGGCATCCAGACACTCATCGTTGACGGGACCCAGGGTTCCACAAGCCACACCTGTAAAACAAGAGGCATTAACAAAATTCAGAAATAATTGTTTGCCGGCAACGGGTCCGAAGCCTACTGAAAAATTGATGGACTGACCTGCAAGGCCGTTGCACTGGCTCATGATCGTGCCATTGCTGCCCGGCAGCGTGGGGGCTCCACTGTTAAAACAATTGTTGCCTTCAGGGGTCTGGTCGTTATTATACGCGATTACATTTCCGCAATCATCGATCTGAGAATTGTCGCCATTCCAAACACAGGCGTGGGTATGTCTAAGTCCGAGCACGTGACCCAACTCGTGTGCTACATTCTGAATGTTGTAGGAATAGTTGGGATAGTTGACTACAGAAGTGGATAAGCCGGATGAGAGGGCAGCAGGGCCGGGATAGGACGTAATAGGGTTGCAGAAACCTCCGATGCCGTAGCTTATGCCGCCCGGCAGATCTTTGGTGCTAAGCAAATAAGCCACTTTACCGCTCAAGCCGATGGATATGAGTCTGTTCACGAAAGCCGTGCGCATGGCTGTAACCGAGGTTGCAGAAGTGTAAATATCGGTTGTGTTCCAAATGTAAACCTGAGAAATGATAATGGGTACCTTGTAATTGTTGTATAAGGTGGCCACGTTGCTAAAAATATTCGTCAACCAGGTTTGGGTATTGGTAGTGCTGGATCCATTGCTTTGGTAGGCAGAAAAGTCGCATTCTACGTAAAGCTCAAGGCAGTCTGCATATGAATTCCTTTCGCCACGGTGATCTGCCATGGAGACATTGTCTTCTGTATGACATTCGTGCAATGCCTGGTTTGTTGCAATGGTTAATCTAAGTTGAGAAGAGGTTGCGTCTTTGTGGATTTCGAATTGTTGGTCTGCGGTGGAAATAAACAGTGAAAATTGGTTTTCGCCGGTGCACAAGTTAACGGTGGATGATTCATAGTCCTGTACTATGCCGCGGTAGGTAACCACGTTTATTATTTTTGCATTTTCTCCGGAAGAAAACTGAACCAGGGCGTCTCGGCTGAACAGTTCGTATTTTTCGAGTTCAAGTTTCATTTCTTTGCCATCCAGATTTATGCTAAGCACAATGTTGCGTGGTTTTTGGATGGCTACCAGATCATAGCAATCGTCGTTCAATGTCACGCTGTTGTTGGCAGTCAACGAGCTTTTGGAAAGGGCCACCGAGTGCAAATTATGGGTTGATGTATCGGTTTTTTTCAACTCATTTTTGGAAGCAATCTGTGCATACGATGCTGGGAACAAGACAGATAGAAGGAGGCAAAGAGAGAGGATTCTTTTCATAAAGCCCAAATTAACAACTTTTTTTAAAAGGCAATACATTTCAATGTATTTACGATTATGTGACAATCTACCCTACCCTTGCTCCCTGCTCCCTTTCTTACTTTTTATCATTAGCTAGAATGAAAGCCCCGTTGTAATGTCGGGTTTTTATAATTACGATCACAAAAACAGATAGAAATAACTAAAATTAAAAATAAAAGAATAAAATTTTGTTAAAGTATCAAAAAAGCCTTGCAAAAAATATATAATTCTTTTAAATTTGCGTTACGAAAAATAAAAAGAAAACTACGGGTGAAACAAATATTTTTCTTGACGGTATTTTGTTCTTAATTGTTGTAAAATAACCCAAGGAAAACAAACAATATTTTGTCAAACCTATTTTTATAACAAAATTTTATTGAATGAAAAGTTTTTTATTCAGGCTTTTGGTAGAAAAAAATGTAAGGTCTAAGGCAGAGTTGATAAAGCAAAAAAGCCTTATTGACGAGATTACGGATAAGGATTACCAGCAAGGGGATTATAATCCGAAAACGGCCAGACACCGTTCTCTCAAAAACATCAACGGGAAGTTGATTCGATTTTAAAGAAAGCGACGCCCAGGCGTATAAGTTTTTATCATAGTTTTTTAGTTGTTAGATTAAAAGCTGTCTTTTGCAAAAGGGACGGCTTTTATTGTTTACCGGGAACGGAGCAACGGGCAACCGAAGACCGGGAACAGAGCAACGGGCAACCGTAGACCGGGAACGGAGCAACGGGCAACCGTAGACCGGGAACGGAGCTGTCGACAAACGATTGTAAGCATAGAATCTAAATTTCAACACCCAAGTAACCCGGATGCTCCGCTCCCTATGCCAATGGAACAGCGTAGGGATCCGGTTTCATGGATGAGATTTGGGGTAGCCACTCGCAGAGCTCGTGGTTCATTCGCTTTTGATTGCCACCGGCAATCAAATTGCTACTTCGTAGCAACCGCTCAGTCATGCTCCGGATGCTCTGTCCCCGGATGCTCCGCTCCTCGCTTACCACAAAAAAAAAGGGATCAAGCTTAGCTTAATCCCTTTTTTTCTCTTTCGGTTACTGGTAATTACCCGATGGCATTTACGTGCTTCATCAACTTGCTCTTCAAGTTGGAAGCTTTGTTTTTGTGCCAGGTGTTTTTCTTAGCCAGCTTGTCAATCATAGCTACCACCTTTGGTAAATACTTTACTGCTTCAGTCTTGTCTTCCAAAGCCCTTAATTTGGCGATGGCAGTCCTTGCAGATTTTTTATAATACCTGTTTCTCAATCGGATAACAAGGTCTTGCCTGATTCTCTTTTTTGATGACTTATGGTTTGCCATTGATCTTAATTTATGAATTGGAGCGCAAAGATAATTGTAAATCTACACTAAACCAAGTTTTTATGTAAAAAAACGCATTAAAACCTTACTACATCCGAATATTGTTCTTTGTCAAATAAAAAACTCGATACTCTCTTTTTGTTCTTCGTCACCTGCACCATGTTTTTTTGGTCATCGTACAGCTCAGTCAGAATATTATTTTTGATGCTTACTTCCTTTATTCCGGCCGGCACCTCGTATTCCATGTAACAATAAAAGGCAATAAAGTCCTCGCTCGGCTCTTTGCCAATAAAGCTGGGCTTTAGTACCTTGCCACCACCACTTAATACCTGATGTTGGCTCAGGTAATCGGCAATGGCCTGGTCGGCCTCAGGAGCTTCATTGTCCCTGCCGAGTCGCAGATTCTTTTTGCCACCCTTTGCAAGGATTTTTTCAAGGTCGTCTACAAAAATGTGGACTGTGACCTGAAGGGTTGAAGATGGGGTATCGTAGTTGATCTCGCTGCGGCTAAGATGAAAATCGTGAACTTCATCTCCTGTCCTGACCCATCCGGCTCCCGATACCCAGCACCCGGTAAGCAATAGGAATAATGCGGCAAGCTGCATTAATACCTGTAATATTCTGGTTTAAAGGGACCCTCAACTTGTACACCAATGTAGTCGGCCTGGTCTTTCGACAGGGTTTCCAGCTCTACACCGATTTTGGCAAGGTGGAGTCTGGCTACCTTCTCATCCAGGTGCTTGGGCAAGGTGTAAACCTCATTTTTATAACTGGCGCTGTTGGTCCACAACTCGATCTGTGCCAGGGTCTGGTTGGTAAAGCTGTTGGACATTACAAAAGATGGGTGGCCGGTGGCACAGCCCAGATTCACCAACCTTCCTTCTGCCAGGATGATGATGTCTTTGCCATTGAGCGTGTATTTGTCGACCTGTGGTTTGATCTCAACCTTGGTGTCATTGTAGTTTTGTTTCAACCACGCCATGTCGATCTCGTTGTCGAAGTGTCCGATGTTGCAAACGATGGTTTTGTCTTTCATTTTCAGGAAGTGATCTCCTCTTACGATTGACTTGTTGCCGGTAGCTGTTACTACGATGTCCGCTTCACTTAAAGCATTTTCCAACCTTTTTACAGCAAAGCCATCCATAGCCGCCTGAAGGGCGCAAATGGGATCAATTTCGGTAACGATTACCCTGCAGCCGGCTCCTCTCAATGACGCTGCAGAACCCTTACCCACATCGCCGTAACCACAAACAACAGCTACTTTACCGGCCATCATGATGTCGGTGGCCCTGCGGATAGAATCCACTAAGGATTCTTTACAACCGTATTTGTTGTCGAATTTGGATTTGGTAACAGAGTCATTCACGTTGATGGCAGGCATGGGCAGGGTGCCATTTTTTACTCTTTCGTACAATCTGTGTACGCCTGTAGTTGTCTCTTCAGACAAACCCTTGATGTTGGCAACCAGCTCCGGATAACGATCCAAAACCATATTGGTTAGATCTCCTCCGTCGTCGAGAATCATATTGAGGGGCTCACCTCCTTCGAATGCATGGAGGGTCTGCTCGATACACCAGTCAAATTCTTCTTCGTTCATACCCTTCCAGGCGAATACCGGAATGCCCGCAGCAGCTATGGCAGCAGCAGCGTGATCCTGGGTAGAAAATATGTTGCAGGAAGACCATGATACCTGAGCGCCCAATTCTACAAGGGTCTCGATCAATACTGCGGTCTGTATGGTCATGTGCAGACAACCTGCGATTCTGGCTCCTTTGAGGGGCTTGCTTTGTCCGTACTCGGCGCGCAATGCCATCAAACCGGGCATTTCTGCTTCTGCCAATTCTACTTCCTTTCTGCCCCATGCAGCCAGGTTGATGTCTTTTACTTTGTAACTCAGTTGTTTCTCAGCTGTTGCCATTTGTGATAATTTGCTTTTTTTTCAGTGGGCAAAGGTAGGAAATATATGACCTTTTTCGCCCGTATATTATCACAACAGTTTGTTAAAAATTTGGTTGTCAGGTTCGCATAAAACCCAAAATCCGACGTCTCACCGACCTCTATTGCGCGCCTTATTGATGATGTTGGACATGATCTCCTGGCGGAACTGTTTTTCAACCCACAACAGGCGGGCTACTTTTTTGGCAGGAAGGAAAACTTTGAATTTTTCCACATACCGTCGCTCCAGCTGGATTTCTTTTTCCCGGATCTCAAAATGACGGGCAATGTAGGCTTGGGCGTCTTTGTCGGACTCATCCCCTTCAAAATCAGATTTTTTTTCAGCCATCAATGCCGCACGTTCTGCTTCCATCTGGTTGTAGACGGGCCAGAACTTTTCAGATTCTTCAGGCGATAAGCCCAGCTTTTCGGTTATGAAGGCAATCTTCAGGGATTTGATCCGCTCTTCCAATGCTTCTCTTTTTTTGCCTATCTGTCCGAAGGCAAGTCCGGAGATCAACAATAAACTAAAAATAATAAAGGTCTTTTTCATTATACTAAAACTAAAAATAAACACTACATAATCTCATTAAGGTACTCAATTTCTTCATCGGTGAGGATGTCCTGCAACAGGGGTTCTTCGCTGTCCAGTCCTTCGATTTCCGGCAGACTGTTGTGGTCAACCGGTTCGAGTTGTTTCAGCAGCCAGAGGTCTTCTTCGGAATTATAATTTTGGAGCAGGTGGTTGACTTCTTCACTGGTGAGACTTTGGTTAAATTCTTTGCTCAGTGCTGCATAGGCATGCTCACTGTTGGTTTCATTGCCTGCGGGCAAAACAAATTTCAGCATCACCACGGCTACAATGACCAGCACGGCTGCTGCCGCCATCCAGCGAATGTTGCGCATAAGCACGACCCTGCCACCACCACCTTGTGCGCCCTTCGCGTTGGCCAACACCCAATCAGGCAGGCTGTCGAAATAACCTACGGGCACACCGGCTTTGGTTTGAGCAGGCAAGCTACGCTCCAGTTGGATTTGTGCCATTACCTGATCTTGCATGGCATCAAAATACCCGGCGGGAGGATCCCCATGTGGTGATACTTTTTTCAGTTTTTCCAGCTCTTGGCTCAGTTTTTCTTTCTCTTCCATTTCTCTTTCTTTTAAGCCAGCAAATAGGCTTCAATTTTTTTCACTGCGTGGTGGTACGAGGCTTTGAGCGCACCTACGGAAGTGTCGAGTATATCTGACATTTCCTGGTAACTCATTTCATCGTAGTACCGCATATTAAAAACGATTCTCTGTTTTTCCGGCAGCTCCTCCAGCGCGTGTTTGAGCTTTTGAACGGCCTTTTCTTCATCGAAGTCATGGTCGGCCTGATCGGTGCTACCTACCTGAAATTCTTCGAGCGATTGTGTGGCCTTCTGTCGTTGGTTTTTTTTCAGGGTAAGTGCCTCATTGGTGGCTATGCGGTACAACCACGTGTATAAGCTCGAACGACCTTCAAAGTTGGCAAATCCACGGTAGGCCTTAACGAAAGTATTTTGCAATACGTCATCAGTGTCTTCGTGGTTTTCTACAATCCTGCGGATGTGCCAGTAAACTTTTTCCTGGTACTTGTGCATGAGCAACCTGAAACCCTGCTCGAGGGTGGCGGCGTTTCGTAGCATTTCTACGATGGTGTCGTCATCAGCTTGCTGCATATTCCTATTGAATTGTAATGGTTTGACACCAATTTCACCCAAAGGTTTAATCTAAACAGGGCGGGTGTCATTGAGTTTTTCGATGAACAACAGGGTCTTTTCCTCTTTGCTTTCGTACATGGGCAAAAATATGGCATTTTCCTGCACATTATCAATGCAGTACGAATGATTTTTATATATAAATTGATTGTAGGTATCGTCGTATCCACGCACCATTACCAACAATTCGGCGGTCTGTTCACGCAATTCTTCCAAACTTTTGTAGAAAAAGGGACTCTTATCATTGATCACATGGATAAGGGTCCAGTTGAGTGGAAAGAGATAGATAAATTCCAGTTCCAGTTCCAGTCGCTTAAACTTCCTGCGGCGCTGGCCTTCCACTTCTTCCAGCCAGGTCATGTTGATGGATGCCTCCATATTGATCAGTGTATTGGCTCCTGCATTGACCAGGCGAAGTTGAAGGGACCGTTCATCACCATAGGGTGCAAGCACTACTTTATCAGCAAACTTGATTTTAACGGGGGCTTTTGAAAAGCGAAAAATCAAGAGACCTGTACCCAATGCATAACAGGTAAGTCCAATCAATGAATTAAACGAAGAAACCACATTGGTAAAATGATCCTGTGGATTGAGGTAACCATAACCCACCGTGGTAAATGTCTGGATACTGAAATAATAACAGTGCATAAAGTCCTCCCAGTTCCCGAGCACCTTTCCATTGAGTTTATCGATACCATGGATATAATACAAAAGAGCAAACAACCCATTGAGCAGTAAAAAGATGCCGATCAACTCCAGAATAAATGTATGCCACGGCACATTGACCAGGTGTTCAAAGGGCTTGGTACCTTCGCCACCAACCCGCTCGATGTTGAAGCTGCCGTCTTCATTGACTAGCCTCGCCCTGGCCGATACCTTGTTGGTAAAGCCAATATTGGCGCCCACCGGACCCTGGTGTTTATCTGTCATTTTTTGAGGATATCTTTTTTATCAAATGCAAGATTTTGTGAAATGAAAGTGGCTGCTTTATGCAACGCTGTCATTTGCTATGTTAAAGATAAAGAAAAGAGGAATATGAAAAGGTGAGGCGTGTCATGGTATAAGGTGAGGAGATGAGTTGGGGGCGGGGGCACATGGGTTATTTCCCCATGAATTGAATGCAGATGTGGATAACACGGGAAAAGTGAAAAATGCGATATATTTAAAATTCTTCCTGTGTTAAAGCCCATTTGAATGCGTGTAACACAATGCTCGAGGCTCTGCAATTATTTGCTGAGTACAATAAAACAGCAATTTCTGTCTTAAGGAGTTGGGCGCGCGACAACATTGTTGGTATTTTATTACCTTGTGGCTCTATGATGGCTGCTTAAACAGCTATAAAAATATTTTTATGAAGATCTCATTTTTTCAACAAATAATACAAAAGCACTATAACCATTTTGATGAGGATGAAAGACGGAATGTTACCATCTTCCTCATCCTGGAGTTGATGATGATTTTTGTAATTGGTTCATGGGGCTTTGGCTTTGCATATTTGGAAATGTGGGAGATGTTTTGGCTGGTCATCTTTACCTGGATCGGGTATGTACTTTTGTTTATAGGTACTGCTTTTTGGGGTCTTCCTTTCCATTTCGGGCGATCCGTTGCCTTGCTATTGGCCTTGGTTATAACCGGTCTTCCTCCGATATTTTATGGCATGGATACGATGATCACGGTGCATTTGGTTTTCGTACCCCTGGCTACCATTCTCTTGTTTTCAAGGAAGGAGAAAAAGCAATTTTTTATTTATCTGGGTTTGGTCTTTTTGGCGTTTATTTCTGTAGTTGCCTGGAATTCACTTTATGACCCTGTCTTCCAGGTACCTGCCCACACATTTAGAATATTCAATACGGTTGTGACTTTGGATAGCATGTTTATTTCCATGTATTTTGCCTATTTCTTTTTTACCCAAAACAATGAGTTCAAAGATATGTTAGCGACAGAAAGAGAAAAATCTGACCGCTTGTTGTTGAGTCTGTTTCCGGATTCCATCGCCGGAAAATTGCGTGACAGCAACCAATCCATAGCAGACAGTTTTGACAATGTGACCATACTTTTTGCCGATATTGTAGGCTTCACAAGATATGCTAGTAACATGACACCTAATGAATTGGTGGCCATGTTGGATGAAATATTTAGCGAATTTGACGCATTGGCGGATAAATACGGTGTCGAAAAAATCAAAACAATAGGAGATTCTTATCTGGCAGTGGGAGGCCTTCCCTTGCCGGACGAAAATCATTGCAGGAACATAGCTGAAATGGCCTTGGAAATGAACCGGGTTATAAAAGAGAAATACACTACAAAGTACAAGCTCACACTGCGCATGGGCATCCATACAGGCCATGCAGTGGCAGGGGTCATTGGAAATAAAAAATTTGCTTATGACATTTGGGGCGATTGCGTAAACATTGCCAGTCGTTTTGAATCCAATGGCCATCCGGAAAAAATCCATATTACAGAAGATGTAAAAAACACGTTGGGTGATGGCTATGTCTTCGAGGATTGCGGCCAAATCGATATCAAAGGAAAAGGTCTGATGCATTCCTTCTTTTTATTGGGACGGAAGGGTGAAGTGTCTCCGATAACGGCCCAACGTTTAGGCAGCTTAAATTAGTAAATGGTTTTAAATGTGGGTTCTGCAAAAATATTGGCAAATAACGAAGTATGAGTTTAGTTTTATGCCTGCTAAATTGTATTACTGCTTTTAACTCCTTTCGAATGATAGCCAAGAACCTGGAGAAGAGTTGTCAATATTGATTACTTTTAAAATTAATCTTTACTTTATTATAAAAAACCTTATGTCAAACACAGTTGTCCCACATAAAAATGAGTTTCATCAAAAGCTACTTCGTGAAAATCTGAATAAAATATTTGGTGATTTTGATGAGGCTATTTTAGGTGAAATAGAAGATCAATTGATATGGATAGAACTGGATGGTGGCAAAACCATTATCAGGGAAGGCGATGCCGGCGATTCGTTGTTTTTTGTGCTCAGCGGCAGATTGGTAGCCACTAAAAAAGACAGAGAAAACAATGAGTATAAGATAGGAGATGTCGTTCGCGGAGAAATGGTTGGCGAGATGTCGATTTTTACAGGAGAGGCACGTTACGCAACGGTGACAGCGATTAGGGATAGTGTTTTGGTTCAGCTGCCCAAAGCGCTATTTGAAAAAATAATCCGGAAGTATCCGGATGTTGGCTTAAATGTAACCAAACTTATCATAGATCGGGTTAAGAAATCAAATAAGGCGCAAAAAAGTCATATAAACAACATTTGTTTTTACCCCATTCACGATTCTGTAAACTGCACAAAGCTAGTACAACCATTATTTGACTACTGTAACCCGGGCATAAACATTTGCCACATAAATAAAGAAGTCTTGGTGCAAAATGGCTTCAATGTGGATCAGAACAAGGCTGAAGAAGATAAAAACACGAACAGAGCCCTCATCAAATGGCTGAATGATATAGAGTCAATGCATGAGTTTATATTTTTTGAGTGTGAAAACAGGCCCGGCCCCTGGAACGACAAATTTCTCAGACAAGCAGATCACATCGTTTTGTTGGCAGATAGCACAAAGAGTTATGTGCCCACAGACATGGAAGAAATATTGGGTAAGATTAAAAATGTCCAATTTTCAATGGTCTTTATACATCCGGCCAATACTGAAATGCCGGAAAAAACCAGAAACTGGCTGGATGCACGACCTCAGATCAGAAGTCATTACCATCTGAGGTTGGGTCATGAAAAGGACTTGCAAAGACTGGGTAGGTTACTAACCGGCAGAGCCACAGGTCTCGTATTAGCGGGTGGTGGAGCCAAAGGGTTTGCTCACATCGGAGTGATGCGGGCAATGGCTGAATATGGGATTCCCATTGACTACCTCGGGGGTACAAGTGTAGGATCTATGATGGCAGCCAGTTTTGCATTTGACAGATCCATCGATGAAGTTGAAAAGACCATACGCGAAGCCACCGAGTACAAGCCTTCTTCTGACCTGAGTTTTATACCTCTTATTTCGCTGGTTAAAGGAATGAATATAAAAAGGATGGTCGGTTTTACCATTAAAAAACTTAGTGGCATACATCATGTTGACCTGGCCGATACATGGATACCTATGTATATTGTGGCCTCCAATTATACACGATCTGATGAAACCGTTTTTTTTAGGGGAAGTATGTCGAAGACATTGTTGGCTTCTGCAGCAATACCCGGTGTTTATCCCCCGGTTATAATCGATGGAGAATTGTATGTAGATGGTGGCACATTCAACAATTTTCCGGCAGATATTATGCGTAACCTGGAAATGAGCAAAGTGATTGGCATTGATTTCATGATTGAAAAAAACCATACACTTACCATCGATGAAATGCCATCCAACAACCAGGTGTTCAGAGGTAAATTATTGGGCAAAAAGGATAACAAACACAAATTGCCCGGCATTGGATCCATCATTATTAACTCTACCCTGATGTACAGCAACGCCAAAAGGCACGAATCCATTGCTTATCTTGATTTGCACTTCAATCCGGATGTAGCCAAATTCGGTCTGACTGCCTGGACTGATTTCCACAAGATTGTTGAAAAAGGATATCAACATGCCAAACAGGTTTTGGAAGGTATGAGTCGTGAAGATTTGGCCAAATTTCAAAACCCAATTTGAGGAAATGTCCCATTAAAGTATTTTGAAGCATGAATATTGATATTACAAACCTGGACAATTTCGACACCATTTTCAATGAGATGATGATTGAGGTTTTGGGAGCAATGGAAAATACGCTGCCAGCATATCTCACTTATCATAGTGTTGAGCATACACGCGGAGTTTTAAATGACGCTATCCATATAGCAAACATGGAGGTTGTATCCGAAATCGATTTGAAAAAAATCAAAATTGCGGCTTTATTTCACGATACAGGATTTATGTTTACCTATAAAGACCATGAGGAAGCAAGCTGTGATTATGCCCATAAAATCCTGCCAGGGTACCAAATAAGTGATGAAGATATAATACATATCAATGAAATGATTATGGCCACCAAAATTCCCCAAACACCCAAAGATCATTGCGGAAAAATATTGGCGGATGCTGACTTAGCCTACCTGGGTACTGGTAGTTTTGAAAAGATTTCATCTCTATTATTCAGTGAGCTGAAACACTTCAACCCATTACTGAATGTAGCAAGTTGGAATGAAATTCAAATTAAATTTTTAAAACAACACCAATATTTTACAGCATATTGTGTTACTGAGAAATCAGCTATAAAGGATGCCCACTTACTGCGTTTGATAAAGGGGTAAAAAGCATCACCATAAAGTGCACAAGGAACACACAAAGTTCACAAATGAGGCGATGTGAAAAGTAGTGTCCTTAGTGCCACCTCTGTGACCTTAGTGGTAAAAAAAGATCACCACTAACTCATTTTACAACCTATTTTTGTTGAGGCTTCCATAGAGAATAAGTGAGATTTATAACAAAAATCAACTGTGAAGTTAAAAAGATAAATAGACAGATAAAAATAAAAAGGTCAGCGTATTGGCTTTTATACATGTTAGCTTCTTTGTAATAGTGGCCCTGACCAGATACAAAAAATATTATCAACAACAAGGTTGCCACAGAAATCCAGGCATGGACAGCACTTAACCCTTTGTTGAAGCTTCGTTTCATAACGGTTGGGATGAGATAATATGCCAGGGTACATAGTCCCAATATCAAAGCCACAGCCATATACAAATGAAAGGTAGCTATAACCAAATAAGTATCATGCCATTGAAGATCAAATAAGGCACTTCCCGACCATATAGTATTTATACTGGCCAACAAAATCGTTGAGAGAAAACCGATGGCAAATAAGCGGGTACCTGGGTTTGAAGATAGGTTTGTGTATTGGGTGATGATATATTTGGAAAAAAGAATGGCAGCAGTAAAGATGCAAATATAAATTAGAAGGGAATACAGATGGGGCGGAGCAGCATTCATGACTTTTTTAATTTTAAGTAAATTTACAACTTATTTTATTATGAAATGGAATTTAGCATATGATATCTAAAGCTGCTGAATGTAGATGGAATACTTAATTAGTAAATTTCTTAAAAGACAGAGCTCGAATAAATTTTTATTAAAGTAAGCAGCCTTCCACAGGCTGCTTACTTTATGCTACAGATTCTTCCTTTAGTGGAAAATTTAATCCCTGCGTTTTAATTCGATTTCCTTTTCATCCAGGGTCTTACTGTTGAAATCCACGGATTCTTTCACCAACAATCTGGCTTTGATTACAGATGGATAGTTGGTAAATTGAGATGTGTTATCAAAAAGTACCCAGGTAACCGTAGGAGAGTTGTTAATTGAACATTCAATATTAAATCCAATGAATAGTAGATTATTAGAATAATTAATTGAGCCTACACTGCCCAGCAAATCTTTTTTAATGGGATTTAAAGTATTGATATAATATGGTTTTATCAGAGTCTTTGAATTATCTATTCCAACTAAAATAGACTTATCCAAACAATGAAAATTGACATCGGTTTCATAAAAAGTATAACTATCCTTTTTAATGCAGTCAATTTCTCCGTATGGAATTTCATCAGCGCTGCAGTTGACATCATTTTGATCACAGCAGGCAAGGACACAGAGAGAAACAGGAAGTATGATTAGCCATTTCATTGTTTAATAATTTTATTCCAGAAGTTATTGCCATTACTATCAGTGAGCAGAACCACATACATACCTTTCACCAAATTGGGTAATGCAACACTAAAATACTGATATTCAAACGAATCCACTAGCGTTTGGTCCAAAATCTTTGTTCCTTTAAGATCATATATTTTTATTGCATATATTTTTGTGTCTTCATTCAATACAATGTTGAGTTCATTTGCTGTTAATGGATTCGGATATATTTTGATGCTATTTTTATCAGCTCTGCTGAGAAGGATAGACTCATTTCTGTTTTTTAAACCGATACTATCTCTGATAATATCATTTAGCAAAGATATTTCAGATACGTTAATCTGTTTATTTCTTATTTTGGTAACATCAGGATTGGGACCACACCCAATCAAAGCTACACAATCACTCATACATTTTATTTTTACATCACAACAATTGGTTGTTTCAAACGCTCCTGGCCATGGTCCAAATGAACCGATAAAGGATCCTGTTAAAAGTTTCATGGTAGCAAGTCCAAAAGGAGGGTCATCAAAAACTACAGACCAGTTGGATTCACTGGTATTATTGGGTTCATCCACAGGGGGTAGATCCTCTGTGGATGCATCAAGACTGCCTAAAGTATAGGCCCCGATTTTTTCACACTCACAGTATGCTGGCACTTCTCCTTCCTCGTTGGGAATTGTATTTAATACGGTTGCCAAATAAAAATCAGAATTAATTTGGGCAATGGCTTCTCCATGGTTGACAACTTTACCCCCAAATGTTGCATTTGATACTAAGGTAAACTTCAATTCATCTCCGGGAGCTATTTCATATCTTTTCTGACCATGAAACAAGGTGTAATCATCCAGGTTTAATTCACCGCACAGACTTTCAGCGAAAGTGCTGTTGTAAAAAGCAACTGCTGAAGTGGCTGCTGCGAAAATATTGGCGGTTGTGGCGCTTCCAATAGCCGTGCTAATGGCATCAACAAGTGTATTGGCACTTGTCAATGCACCATCAATGGTTGGGTCATCTTCAGGTACATCACATTTTGCCATGAATTTTTTTTCACCGTGAATAATTGTGTCCTGAAGCACGCCATTTTTATTTACAAACATCATAGCCCAATCTTCAATGGAAATCCAAGCCGATTGCTGACACAAGACACAGGAATAGGTTTGAGCCGTTAAGAAGGTCTTTGAATAATAGCCATACTCAGTTTCAATTTGTTTATTGCAGGCTTTGCAGTTTTCAAGATTGGGACTAATGGTTGCCGGGTCAACACAGACAAGTCTGTACCTTATGGTGCTCCAGCCTTGATGTAAAGACGTTTTAAAATTGTTGGGAGAACTGTCTACGCCATCATAGAACATGTGCATTCTTCCCGCTTTAGCAGCACCAATTCTGCCTTGTGAAAAAATAAAATCATTATCTTCAGGTTTAGTATCAAAATTTTGTGCAAAAACGTCTGCATCATAATTCATGCAATCTTCCTCTTCATTGAAATTGGGTATGCCTTGTACATTTAAAGCGCTGTCTTTGGTTCTTATCAACTTACATAGGCAATCACCGGTTGGGCTGCCTCCGGGATTAAAATTGTTGTGGAATTCTGTAAACAAGGCACACATATTTTGAAGCCAGGTGTCGTTGGCTACTGTGGTAGAAGTAAAGTTTGAGCCAACCACTTGATTATATCTGCTGACCATATCACAAATTTGTTGTGTTGTTAGTTTTAAAAATTTTTGAAAAAATGCAAATAGCTCGACTTTACTCACTTTCTTGCCACACCAAAAGGTATATAAAGAAGATTTGGTTTTTGTGTATTCATCAATGTACTTGTAGAGACGCTCAGTAACATTAACCATGCTGTCATCTTTGGTGTTGATTCTAACGATTTTTGTAGTTATTCTTCCTGAAGAATCGTAAATTTTAACTTCAAATTCAAGTGTGTTGTTGGATGGGCTTAAGTCAAATATTTCTGTTTCATTGTTTTCTATTTGTACTCTGGTAGTTTGGATAATTTGATTTAGAGTAGTTACGTCTATTCTTGTTATCCTGGTTGTGGACTCTGATAAAGTATCTTGATAGAATTTTAAATAAGTGGCTGTTTTACCATTGCACATATCCAACAGCATGTATTCATAATTGACTTTGATTGGTTTTTCCGCATGAAGCCAATTGATACTCAGAAAAATGAAAAATAGAAGGAGTAGCGTTTTGATTTTTTTCATCTTAAACAACTTTTAAATAGCTAAAGGTTTCTCAGACACCAGTTTAAAATCATTTTTTCATGATGTAGGGCCGAGTCTGCAGTTTAATGCCCGGGACGCCAAAATTCATTTAATTTCCACTTATTTTCATTTCTTTTCCCAATAAGCTTAGTATATTAAATTTCTGATGGTAATTTTTAAAAATGAAAAACTCAATCACGAAGCTGTAATTACAGCCTATGATTAAAAAATGAGATACAGCAATTCTGACTAAGAACCACTAAATTAATTCTGACTTACTGTTTATTTTCTGTGAGTATGCGTTTTCGATTTCATAGCTGAGTTCCTTTCTAATTCAAATATAGTATTAATTATTTATAACAGAAAATTTATTTTATAAAAATATGTTAAAATTTATATAATGTACAAAACATAATGTAAATAAATATTACTTCATCATGTGTCGATCTACATTATTCAAATTGATTAAGGCAGCCAACAATCTAATTATAAATAAAACCCACCATTCCGTTTTGAACATCCCATCTTAAAATATTTTTATGTAAAAGGCCACCGCTCTAACAGGAGAAATAAAAACCGAAACTAATTCCAGGAAGGTACGAATTAAATTTTGATAATTCATTTAGCCATAGTTAAAATACACCACTACACGATACTCAATTAGGTTGAGCCATCTTTTTGAATTTTATTTAACATTATAATTTTTAATAATTCCAACGTTCCATAAGCCAAAAGTATCCTTGGAACTACGGATTCACCTTCCAGATTTTATCTGAATAGGGCAGGTATTCCGGCAAGGCTGCAGATCCAAACCAGGTTAGCAATTCATAGCCTAGCAAACAATTTTTTATAGCGGGATCCGTTTGCAGCAGGGCATGGGCTTCCTCGGGTGTATTGAGCTTGTTCAGAATAAAAATCCCTCTGTATTGTAGTTCGTTTTTTGCCAGTGGTCCGGCCACAATGAGTTTGCCCTCCTCCACCAGTCGGTGAATATTGGACATATGACCTTTGAAATACTCATTTGTTTCTTCTTTGGTGGCCGAGGTATTTGAACCTGTTTTCAGGATTACCAGAAAATAGGATTTCATGCCGTAATCATTGGCACCCAATTTTTCGGCCAGGGCTTTATCGTAATTGGGATTGGCAATTGGGGTCGTTGTCTCTGATTGTGCCACAAGAAAATGCAGGGAAAAGCAAAAAACAAGCGTCAAAAGATTTTTCATTACTATCATTAAATATTGGTTTATAAAATGCTATGCATTAAAGGTATACATTTCCTTATTTCCTGATAAAATTACCACAAAATTATTATGACCAGGCTTTCCTGGATGATTGTTTGCCTTACCTTAAAAACATTGTATTTTTCATTTTTCTTGACGGCATAAAATATTTATTTTCAAGTAAATATGTATTTGTATATTTGATACACTTACTTTATAATGAGAGCCTATTGCATCAGCCTGTTTTTGGTGACTTAGTGTTATACCCTGGCCGGGGCTCAGTCATATCGTTTATTTACCATGCGGGATGGCCTTTCTCAGATGAAAATAACCTCTTTGCATCTCGATAAACGCGGCTATCTTTGGATAGGCACTCGCAATGGTCTCAATAAGTTTGATGGTGAAAAATTGAGGTCTATATCGAAAATGAGGGCTTATTGCAAAATAGGATGTATGACATTGACAAAGACCGGATGGCTATTCTTTTCATTCTTACTTATTATGTATTATTGATGGGTCTAATTTTGCTTTCTAGTTTGGTCCTTATGCCAGCGTGTTCTTTGATCTGAATGTTGCCGAGGAAGGATAATGTATGGAATTGTGAGCATTATATCAACAGGGCTTTGTATGCATTATATGAGGGTAAACAAATATTTTATGGATTCAAAAAAAGTCCAGTAAAAAAAATTTACGTACTTCAAATTTTTAGAAACCAGCCTGCTTTCGATTGAGTTTTCAGTATGTATAGCCCTGGAGCAAGTGAAGTAACATCTATTCGGACACAGGCTTTTGAGCTCTTATATAGAAGCATCCCACTGGCATTGTATATTTCATAACCATCGTAAGTACTGACTTCAAGAATCCCATGGGTCGGATTGGGATAGATGGAATGTGAAATCTCATTTTCCACATCTTTCGTTTCTGTTGTGCTTTTACATCCCATAAATCCCACCACATTGTCCCATAAATTGCAGGCTTCGGTCCGGATACCACATTGGTTGCCATCAGGATCATCGTTTATTTCAAGGTAACAATCATCGTTGCTTTGGTATGGATTCCATACTTCGAGTCCAACGCCATTGGGATTGCCGGTCTTCGCAAAATTGACCCAGTAATTCAGCATGTTATATTGAACAGCGGCATCGGAAGGTCGGAACAGAAATCCACTGCCCAGGGTAGCATTTTCCCAATTGTTGAATACGTAAAACAGCTCCATGCCATGGTACGAACCATAGGCTGCCAGTTGAGGAATGGAGTGTTTGTAAGTAAAAAAATAGCGCCAAACGGCTTCTGTTTGATTCAGGCTGATGCATTGAGCAGTCCTTCGGGTAGTACTTGTAAACTGAGCATCGGTCAATATGGCCACATAGGAGGCTCTGGCTTCTGTGGCATTGGCACCCGGCGGATAAAGAGCCAATGCCTGCGGGCGCAGTGCCTGTGGAACAGTGGTATTGATAAGGACATTTACTGTAAACGGTGCAACTGTAGGCGGTGCCGATAAACTCATCTCTTCCGCATTGGATCCAATCATCAGGGGTACTTTGTTGAAGTTACCTGATTCAAACACCTTGTTGGGGAAATCAAGGAAAACTACTTTATCCAGGGTTGGTTGCCACGACACTTGTACCGCACCACCGGATACCGGGCTTTTATCGTATTTAATTAATGAATCCGCGGGTAGTGATCGCATGTATTGAATTTTTTCAGTATCGGTTCCGGTATTGATGAATTTATCAACATAGGCAATGCCCTTGTTTTTGGAGTCCTGGTATGGATTGATCACCGGTGCCGCGCTTTGAATGCAGGCCCTCTGGAAAAGACCCTTTGCCATGGGGGTAGTGAGCAGGTTCCCAACGTTGACACCACCCGCACTCTCTCCGAAAATCATCACTTGGGAGGGGTCTCCTCCAAAGTTGGAAATGTTGTTTTGTACCCATTTCAAGGCTAGGATCTGATCGAGCACGCCATAGTTGCCGGACACATTGTTTTCATTTTCAGCCTCAAGGCCGCCATGGACCAGATAACCCAATGCTCCCAGTCTATACTGAATGGTCACAACCACCACATCTCCTCTTTCAGAAAGATTTTTACCAAAATAGAGTTGGGTGCCCCCGGCTGTCTCACTGGCACCGCCCTGCTGATTGCCTCCTCCATGAATAAATACCATCACCGCTTTGTTGCCGGTACCCAGTTGTGGGGTCCATACATTGAGATAGAGACAATCTTCACTTCCCATTATGGTAGAAGTGGTGTCGCCCTGGGAAAAGTTTTTTTGAGCGCACATGGGCGCAAAAGCAGTAGTCGGTAAAATGTCGTTCCACCCATCGGGAAGCCTCGGTGCTTTCCAGCGTAGCGAGTCGATAGGAGGTTTGGCAAAAGGAATGCCCAAAAACTGGTATACATTGCCGTTTAATGTTCCCTGGATTTGTCCGAATTGCGTGTTGACAACTTGCGAATAGGTCCGTAAAAAATGAAGGCAAAGAACAAATAAGACAATCAATTTTTTCGAAGTAAATAGAGACATTTTGGTCTTTTTTGGTTTAGACTAGTTTAATGAGAAAAGGTAAAATGAAAATTCAATTTAATCTTTTTTCAAAAAGCGGGTACGATGGTAATAGGGGACCCTTTTTTTTAGGCCGATTCCGGGTAAGGGCAAAATCTGGTTTTGTCAACACAACAAAATAAAATTTGGTTTTGATAAAAATTACCGACCTTTTTAATATTATATTTAACGGGATTGTTTTCAATGAAATTTAATTTTGCGACTTTTGTTTGACTCATAAAACGATGCCAACTTTGCATGAGGATATGTCCGAGTATTTTTTTAATAATTTTTCATAGATAAGTTTACCCTCTCGGGTAATTGGCAACAAAGACAATGCCTCGTGTTTAAAATCTTGTTAGCAGTGTTAAATCTTTTTTATTACAACAGCAATGTCAGACAAGGCAGGATGATCACCGTGTATACAAACAGTATCGGTGATCAGGTCATGCAGATTACCGGCTTTGTCAATAACCTTACCTTTGCAAAGGTATTCAAATTGCATTTTCACCGCCACAGGGTCCGTTAAAACAGCACCGGGCTCGTTGCGTGAGACCAGACTCAAATCTTCATTGTACGCCCTGTCTGCAAAACTTTCTCTCAGCACCGGCAAATTTTCTT
>CALJKQ010000065.1 GCA_937973565.1 uncultured Saprospiraceae bacterium
AACTCTAAGATGTCCTACAGTATTTGAAGGTAAGCCAGCCGTTCAGTATTGTGATAGTGAACCGCTTGAAAAAGTAAATCTTGAAAGGAGGAAAATTGGAATGGCAGAATTAAGCGAGGAGGCATTTCATGCTAAATATACAGTAATCGAAAGATAATGATATTAATAATTGGAGAAGACGAAGACCACAGCACTAGAACGGAGTGACCGGTATTTCGGTGTGACGGTATGACCGGTATCATGGTGTGGCCGGCATGTCCGGTGTGATGGGTGGTAATAATTGGACACCTCTTTGCCAGATTTTGGATAATCGATACAACTGTTTAAAGTTTCAACAGTTCAAACCCTCCTGCTGTGGGCAGGCCCTCCTATCGGCGGGCAAGCCAGCCTGCCGTCTGGCAGTGATGTATGATTTGGTGATGTATAGACTTGTCCTAAAAAAAGCGATTCAGCGATTCGGCGATTCAACAGTTCATCAATTCCACTATTTCCAAACAATTTGCCAAAATCCGACAAACCCCCATTTCCCCCTTGACATCTACCCTAAAAATCACTATATTACAGCAAGTTTACTATTTCCAATCTTAAAAACTGCCCGTCATGAAAACAAAACAGAATTACCTAAAAGAATTCAAATTTTTGCAGAATTTAATTTCCGCCTTACGGGGAGGGGGTAGGATATAATTTGGTTGGTGTTATGGTTTTGACATTAATACTACCCAATACATGTTTTGCTCAACCTGCCAAGTACACTCAAAACGAATACGCAACGGATCTCAATGACCCTACAATAGACGATTGGATCTACGATATGTTTACTACCGGTGATTGTAATTATACCGTATTTTGTGGTTTTGCAAAGAAAAATAACAATAATAATACAGTTTTATACAGAAAGCCTACTGTAGGAAAGGTTAACTCCCATACCGGAGAAAAAGAATGGATTTATGCCTATGAAGTTCCCGGATATACCTATCCTTACACCTACCTGCAAAAGATACATGAAGTTAATGAAGATGGTCACATTTTTTATATAGCAACCGGATCCATTAAGGAAAATGGCTCCAATGATTCAACTTATCAATCCCTTATCATAAAAGTTGATGAAGATGGTAATTTGATAACTGCTTATCCTAAAGTTATCGAATCACCCAATACAGGCAATGCAATAAGAATGAATACAAGTACTGCGATTAAAAGTGGTAATGAGGCAACTGGATTAATCACTGCAGGTCGAGATAATGCAGGTACCTATGCCGGTTCACATGGCATGATCATGAAATACAATGCAGACGGATCACTCGATCAAGCATTTGGCAACAAAGGAGTTTATTTGCGTACCGATGCCTCCTTCTATACAAATGTAGCCATCCAATACGATGGACAGGGTCAAGCAATAGCCTTATTTGCGATAGGAGATAAAATGAATGTACCCTGGGATGGTCCAGGCAGCAATAATAATGATCCAGCCAGAGATCATGATGTACTTATAACAAAATTGGACATGGAAGGAAACCTATTAGCAGAAGTTACATTTGATGAATCTGACTTGGAAAGTAATGCCGGATACGTAGATGTTGATTCAGGGAATGAATTTTTGTTTTGTCAGAGTTCACCACTCGATGATAGTACTTTTAATTCAGAGAACCATTTTCAAAGGGGGAATTCAATTTTAATTGATAATGGCAACATCTATTTGGGATGCTATTTTGATTATCATTATTATGCCAGTGCATGCAATCCATTTTCACAAACTGAGAATTATATTGAAGCAGATATGGCATTGATTTCTATGAACGATGCTCTGGACCAATATAATTGGGCTACCAATGTTGATAGATACATAGGTCTGGATTTTGAATCAGAGCTAATCATGGTTGACGGAAAGATCATCACAGATGGTTCACATGCCAGTTTTACCGGGTCAGGCAATACATTAACTTCTGTTGAGGTTCGAAACAGCATCAGCTCTATTGACCCAAACACAGGAACCGTTATCTGGACAAAAGATGTCAAGAATTCAAAACCTGTTGATTGCCCATTTGCGATTACTACAAATTGTGACAATGACATACTGGTGGGAGGTAACAGTGCAGAGAGTTTTATTGAAAATATGGAGGCAGAAGAGTATTTTATCATAAAGGTTCAAAATCCCTGTCAGAGTTTGATCAATGATTTTGACATCGCTAACGGACTCGAGATCAATACATCTGTGGTATGGAACACCGACAAGAAAGTAAAAGGTACCATCAAAATCAAAGCCGGAGGTAGTTTAACAATCAATTCCGGAGCAGTAGTGCAATTTGCCAGTACACACGAATTGATTGATTATGACTTGCTGGCAACCAATGACCCTGCTAACCAAGTTACCAAAATAATAGTAGAACCGGGAGGTTCATTGGTGCTGGATCATTGCACCCTGAGGGGGCTTGAAGCATGCGGCCGCAACTGGATGTGGGAAGGAGTAGAGGTAGCAGGTGACCCTACCAAATCATCCCAGATAAGTTCTGAACAAGGCAATATAAGTATGAATTATGCTACCATACAAGATGCCAGACTGGGCGTATTATTGGACAAAGGATACTATAATCAAAACGGCAATTGCAATGCCACCCAACTGTATGGTGGAGGTAAGATAGCATCTGAGAACAGCAGTTTTCTTAATTGTAGAAAAGCAGTACATTTTGCGCCATTTACGCCAGCCAACACATCGTTTTTTACAACTACTTCTTTTGCCAAC
>CALJKQ010000066.1 GCA_937973565.1 uncultured Saprospiraceae bacterium
CCTTCTTTGCGGTGCCGTTGCGATGATAGAGAAATCGCGTAACCCTTCCAATGACATGGCTAATGTGCGCGGGATAGGGGTAGCCGTTAGCGTCAGAACATCTACTTCCGCGCGCATCTTCTTCAATTGCTCCTTCTGCCGTACACCGAATCGGTGTTCTTCATCGATGATGACTAACCCTAGGTTTTTAAACTTTACTTTTTCTTGGATTAATTTATGTGTACCGATGATGATATCAATCTGTCCTTTACTCAATAAATCTAGGGCGAGCGTCTGTTCTTTGGCTGAACGAAAGCGCGAAAGCTCAGCAATTTTTACCGGCCATTGATCAGCAATCAAACCAAATCGATCAGAAAAGTTTTGAAAATGCTGCTCGGCCAAAAGGGTCGTGGGAACAAGTACTGCCACTTGCTGGCCGTCGGCGACTGCAATAAATGCCGCACGTAGCGCTACTTCGGTTTTACCAAACCCGACATCACCACAAATCAAACGATCCATGGGATAGGGTTTCATCATATCCTCCTTTACATCGATGGTAGCGGTAGACTGATCCGGCGTATCTTCGTAAATAAAGCTGGCTTCCAGTTCATTTTGCAAGTAGCCGTCCGGAGAGAAGGCAAAACCCTTGGATGCCTTGCGCAAGGCATAAAGCTTGATCAGCTCTTTGGCAATGTCTTTTACCTTGGCCTTGGTTTTGCGCTTTAAATTCTTCCAGGCATCTCCCCCGATTTTACTCAGTGCCGGTGGGGTGCCATCTTTACCTACATATTTGCTGATCTTGTGGAGGGAGTGTATGCCTACATATAATATATCATTATTTTGATAAACCAACCTTACCGATTCCTGTACATGACCATTGATGGTTATTTTCTCTAATCCCGAGAAACGACCAATACCATGATCAATGTGTACCACAAAATCACCCGGTTCCAGTTCTCTCACCATCTTTAAACTCATGGCCTGGTCACGGGTGAAACCTTGTTTGAGTTTATAGCGGTGGAACCTTTCAAAGATCTGGTGATCGGTATAGCAGGCCAGTCTTAAGTCTGTATCAATAAAACCGGAAAACAAGTTGGCAATCACCGGTTCAAATTTCACCTCTGCTTCCAGATCCTGAAAGATGGTGTGAAAACGCTCTATTTGTTTCGGGTTTTCAGTAAATATATAATTGCTGATATCCTCCGATCTGTTTTCATGGAGGTTTTCTATCAGCAATGAAAAATTCTTGTTGAAATTGGGCTGCGGTTTTCCGGCAAAATCAATAACGGTAAATGCACCCTGCAACAAAGATGATACGCTCAATGTTACCTGGTGCAGACCATTTAATTGCTGCACAATCTCTCCGGGATACACAAAAGCTCGGTCTTCAAAGATTTCCCTCAACTCTTCCGTCGCCCGCGCCTCCAGTGATTGACTGAATTGCTCTGCCCTTTCAAAACAGAGTTGCAACTTCTCCACCATCATATCGCCATCCGCAATCCATACTACCGTAGATTCGGGAAACAGACTAAAAAAGGGTACCTTTTGATTTTGTTTAAACTTGCTTTTGATGTTGGGAATGATCTCCACCTCCCTCATCCTTTCGATCGACAATTGCGAGGTAGGATCAAAAAAGCGAATGGATTCTACTTCATCGTCATAGAGATCGATTCTGTAAGGCCATTCATTGCCAAAGGAAAAAATATCTATAATACTCCCCCTGATAGAAAAATAACCTGGTTCATACACAAAGTCGCTGCGCTCAAAACCGTATTCCAGCAAAACCTCTATGATGGTATCTACATCAAACTTTTCACCTTCTTTGATTTTGATCCGGGTCTTGTCTAGGACGAAGGGATCCACTACTTTTTCAAAGACGGCTTCGGGATAAGTAACAACGGCTTGTGATGCCGTTGAGGCGCCGGTAACCTTATTGACAATCTCCGTGCGCTGCACCATATTGTGATTGTCGATTTCTTCAAACTTCATGGGTCGTTTGAAAGAATCCGGGAAAAAATATATGCGATGAGAATCCAGCAACGATGCCAGGGTGTTTTGCATATAGGCTGCCTCTTCCTTATCATTGGCCACGTACACTACCGTTCCCTCTTCTTTTTTGAGAAAAGCGGCAAGAATAAAAGCAACCTGACCTCCAATGGCGTGATTCAATTGAACCCTACCTGCCTGACGGCCACTTACGAATGATTTGATGCGCGCAACACGATTGTCTGCTTCGTATTGCGATAAAATGGTTTCCAGGTTATTCACGGTCCAAAGATAACAATTATCAATCATCGTTGGTTTAGGCAAGCCTTGGGTCTATCGTCTTTAAATACAGATAATGTGAATGATTTTATCGCACTATGTTTTACCACCATCAATACTTTGTTTAGCTTCGCACTATGATTGGCACCGTGTACAAATCCACCGGAAGCTGGTACGATGTAAAAACCGAAACCGGCCAAACCCTTCAGGCAAGAATCGTTGGAAAATTGCGATTGGATGACCTAAAATCCACCAACCCCATTGCCGTGGGCGATAAAGTAGATTTGCTGTTGGATGATAGCGGCGGGGCTTCTATTCTTTCTGTCTTGCCCCGCACCAATTACGTACTGAGGCAATCCCCCCGTAAAAAACACAATGTGCATTTGCTGGCAGCCAATGTGGATCAGGCCTTGCTCATCGTCACCATGATTGAACCCAATTTGAAACCCGGTTTTATCGACAGGTTTCTCATGATGACCGAACCCTACAACATCCCGGTTATCATTGCTTTCAACAAGTGCGACCTTCACGGACAGGAAGAAGAAGATGCTTATTCTTTCTATAAAACAGTGTACGAGAACCTGGGCTACAAAGTCCTGCACTGCTCAGCCTATTCCAACGAAGGTATCGTTGAACTTTCTGACTTACTCAAAGATAAAATAACGATGATAGCCGGACAGTCGGGTGTAGGCAAATCGAGTTTGGTCAATGCCGTACAGCCTGGTATAGAACTCCGCACCTCAGAAATTTCTGATTACTCAGGTAAGGGTCAGCATACCACCACCTTTGCCGAAATGCACGACCTGGATATGGGCGGACAAATCATCGATACACCGGG
>CALJKQ010000067.1 GCA_937973565.1 uncultured Saprospiraceae bacterium
GGAAGTATTCTATGATCTTAGAGGCATTGGAACCTCCGCCCGAGGCAAATATGGCCAAACGGTGTTTCACTTCAATGCATCATACCGTGAAGCAAGGGATGGGGAGGTTAGGGTCATCAATGCCCTTAATTTTGCTTTTTGACCGGTATCTGCCGCCTTGAAGATTTCCACCAATTCATTGAATTTGGCATCGCCAAAAGATTGTAAAAAGTACGAATAAGGATATGCCTGATTGAGGTCTTCAATAAGACCTAAACTGCTTAACAACACAGCCCTGCTTTTTTCGGCATCCTGCCACATATTGTCCATAGCCAGGCGGTGGTATTCATAAATTACCTGTCTGAAAGGTCTCAACCTTGGACTTTGTATATTTTCTATAAGGAAATACTTGGATCTGCCATTGACGCCCACATTTGACCAGCTGGGATCATCCCGCTTGGTACCATTGGGTAGGTTAATAAATACATCCCTTGCTGCCTGAAAATAATCCTCACCACCATATAAAGAAAAACTGTCATAGTCATAACCCAGGGTAAGGAAGGCATAAAAACTCAACGTACTGCTGAGGTTATCAAAAAATGATCGGTCACTGCGCTGAATGGGTTGCCCCGGTAAATAAGTGAAAGTGACGGTTTTGTCCTGCAGGTTGATCATCGGAGATTTATAATCGGTGTTATAAACCGGTCTGCTGGTTTTTAACGTAATGTCTGCCAGAAAAGAAGAGCTGCTCAATTCTTCAGTTACCGTAATCTGAACGTTGCCTTCAATCTTCTCCACTTCGGTATACTCATGATCTGTCCATTTGGTTTTGTTGAAAAAATCCTGGACATCAACTTCCAATTGTCGGTATACAGCGGGATCTGCCTTTAAATTAACCGGTGCAACCACCTTAACCTGAAATTTCAATTCTTGTCCAACCAACAATTGAAAACAAGAAAATAATGCGATGCTTGTTAAAAATAATCTGTACATGCCTTTATAACGCTAAGATGGCGTCGATAATGTCTTTTGCCACCATTTCTTTTGATTTTAATGCCAACTGTGTGTACTTTCCTCCTCCATAAACCAGCGTCACCCGATTGGTATCCACACCAAAACCGGCACCTTCATCGCGAAGTGAATTTAAAACCACAAAATCAAGATTCTTCTTAACCACTTTTTGGGCTGCATGCTCCAATTCATTCTGGGTCTCCAGGGCAAATCCTACCAGTACCTGAGCGGGCTTTTTGCGTTTCCCCAATTCTGCCGCAATATCTTTGGTTTTAACGAGGTCTAATTGAAGGGTATTTCCTTCCTTTTTTATCTTTTCTTTTGCCGCTTCAACAGGCGTGTAATCTGCTACCGCTGCTGACCAAATGGCTATATCCTGCTGATCAAAACAGGCAGCACTCGCTTCGTACATTTCTGCGGCAGAGGTTACTTTTATCACGTTTATTCCCTCAGGGGCTGCTATCTTGACAGGTCCCAGCACCAGGGTAACTTCAGCGCCCCGCATACGTGCTTCGTTGGCAAGGGCGATGCCCATCTTTCCGCTGCTGTGGTTGCCAATAAATCGGACCGGGTCCAGGTGCTCATAAGTCGGTCCTGCCGTTATCAGTACTTTCTTGCCTTTCAGATCTTGACTTAATGACAAAAATGATTGGATGTGTTCCAGGATTTCTGCGGGTTCTGCCATGCGACCTTCTCCGTTGAGGCCACTGGCCAATTCTCCGGTACCTACAGGTATAAGGATATTGCCATAGCTCTGTGCTTTCTCTGTGTTGGCTTTGGTGGAGGGGTGTCGCCACATGTCCAAATCCATGGCCGGAGCAAACATTACCGGGCATTTGGCTGAAAGATAGGTGGCTACCAGCAGATTGTCGGCCAGCCCATTAACCATTTTGGATAGGGTGGTTGCCGTAAGAGGGGCAATGACCATCAAATCTGCCCACAAACCCAGCTCAACATGGTTGATCCATGTGTTGTCTTTGGAGAGTGTTGTATATACGGGGTTTTTACTAAGGGTGGATAGTGTAAGCGGGCTTATAAATTCGGTTGCTGCGGAAGTCATGATACACCTTACTTCATACCCTGCCTTGATCAGCAGACGACATAGTTCTGCTGATTTATAGGCGGCTA
>CALJKQ010000068.1 GCA_937973565.1 uncultured Saprospiraceae bacterium
TTCCCTACACGACGCTCTTCCGATCTCTGCAAACATGCTAGCAATCGTAAACATAGCTGGTCAGCAATTTAAAGTGAGCAAAGATCAGGAGATTTTTGTCCACCAGCTTGAAGCCGCAGCAGGTGATTCAGTGAGTTTTGATGAGGTTTTGATGACCATTTCAGACTCCGGAACAACTGTAGGCACGCCGGTAGTAAGCGGAGCCACTGTAAAGGCAACCGTACTTGGGCACCAGAAAGGTGACAAGGTAATCGTATTCAAGAAAAAACGAAGGAAGGGCTATAGAAAGAAAAATGGTCACCGCCAGAGTTTTACCAAAATCAAAATTGATTCCATCAACTTATAATTTTAATCACTAAAACAACAGATCATGGCTCACAAAAAAGGAGTAGGTAGTTCGGATAACGGACGGGACAGTAAAAGTAAGAGATTAGGGGTTAAGATTTTTGGAGGTCAAGCCGCTACAGCTGGCAATATCATCGTAAGACAGAGAGGAACCAAATTTCACCCTGCCACCAATGTGGGTATGGGGAAAGATTTCACTTTGCATGCGCTTATTGATGGCACAGTAGTATACAAAAAAGGATTCAAAAACAGAACCTTTGTGAGTATACTGCCTTCAGTCAACTAATCTAAAATCAAAATAAAAAAGCCTGCTTAGCAGGCTTTTTTTTTGCCCTTCATCATAGAAACAGAAAAAATGAAAATCATTGTACGTACCCTGCAGGGACTGGAAACAGTTTTGGCAGACGAGCTTCATCAATTGGGATGCACCGATCTGCAAATACTCACTAGGGCTGTTGCCTGTGAAGCAAGTACGAAACAAATGTATGCTGCCAATTGCCTCTTGCGCACAGCCATCAAAGTAATGGTTCCTTTGAAAGAGGTAGTGGTGCAGAATGAACACCAGTTGTATGCTGCCGTGAAAGATATAGCCTGGGAAGATATTTTTTCCATTCAACAGAGTTTTGCCGTTGAAGGTGTGGTACACTCTGATATTTTCAGGCATTCACAATATGCCGCCTTAAAGAGTAAAGATGCAATTGCAGACCGATTCAGAGACCTCACGGGTAAGCGTCCATTTGTAAATCCTGTCAGTCCGGACATTGCCATTGTCATTCATATCCGACAAAATGTGCTTACCATTTTATTGGATGCATCAGGGGCTTCCCTCCACCAAAGGGGATATAGGGTTTATCCGGTAGAAGCTCCCCTGAATGAAGTGCTTGCTGCCGGCATGATTCTGCTTTCAGAATGGGATCGCAAAACAACCTTTGTGGATCCTATGTGTGGTTCCGGCACCTTACTCATTGAAGCCGCCTATTTGGCAGCCAATATTCCGCCCCAGAGTCCTGAAAGAAAATACTGTTTTCAAAATTGGAAGACTTACGATGCTGCACTTTGGCGCGAAGTCCAAAAGGAAGCCAGGGAAAATATACGCATGGAAGATTTGCCCAGAATCAAGGGCTTCGACAAATCGATTCGATGTGTCAATGCGAGTAAAACCAATATTGAAGAAGCCGGTTTATCAGGCAAGATTGAGGTTGATCGCGCCGACTTTTTCCAGCTTGAGGGTGAGAGCAATGTATTTATAATGACCAATCCTCCATATGACGCCCGACTAAAGGAAGATGATATTCACCTGTTCTACAAACAAATGGGTGATACCTTCAAAAAGAAATACAACGACACAACTGCCTGGGTGATTGGGGGTAATATAGGTGCCCTCAAACAGATAGGACTAAAACCCGGTAAAAAAATCAGCTTGCTGAATGGGGATATTGAAGCAGGATTTTATAAATTTGATTTATATGAAGGAAGTCGTAAAAATAGCGCTGGTAGTTTGGATGGCGGTGATCCATCTTAATGCACAGCAGCAACCCCCGATTTCCAGCTATTTTCGACCCTCTATCCTATCCGTCGATAGTTTGAATTACAAAAGCCGATGGCTGCCTGACTCATTTTCTCATCCCAGGAATCATCTTCCCTTTTTTTGCGCCCTGGAAGATAAATGTTTGAAACAAAGTGGTATCCCTTTTAAATTCCGCCTGGGATCACTCTCCTACACCAACTACCTGGAAAATAAAGGAAGATACCCCTACAGTTTACCCTAAGTATTCCTGACTTTAGAAATCCATACGGAACCTCAGGTTCACCCTTCTGGATGTAAGGTTGTTGTTGATAGCGTATTGGGTATTGGTAATGGTTTTAATCCAGGTTACAGAAGCTGTGTTTACAACTCCCATGATGTTGAATATTTCCAGACTAATCCATGAGGATTTGGCAAATTTGAGCGGATGCTGCGGTTTTTCTTTTCGTTTTTGCTGATCCCACAAGAGCAAGGAAAATCCTATATCCAGTCTCTGGTAAATCTTATACCTGAAAATATTTCTATAAACCTGATTATCATCCGCGGTTCCAAAGGGAAGTCCTGTAGCAAAAGAATAGGAAATATTGGCTTTGAAGTTTTTGTTGGATGGCAGGTAATCCTGAAAAAATAAATTGACGGATGCCAACCGGTCTGTTGGTCGTGGCACGGTTGAAACAGCATAAGATGAGGTGTCTTTATACCTCAAATGCGTGATGCCGTCTATTTTTTCTCGGGCCGTGAGAAAAGATAGATTGACCCACGATTCGGCACCGGGAACAAACTCTCCGTTGACTCTCAGATCAAGTCCCGCAGCGTAGCCACTGGCATCATTTTTACCGGAGTATGCAATTCTTACATTATCGACATCATAAGTAACCAGACGGTCAAATTTTTTATAATACAGTTCACCGATCAGTCTAAAAGGCTTTTTACTCACTCTTTTCCAGCTAAAATCCATGTCAAATCCGGCCACAAAATGTTGTGCCTGTTGGGCTTGCAGGTTGGTATTCACCACACCCTCAGGACTTCTGAATTCGCGGTAAAGCGGTGCCTGGTGATAAATGCCCCATGCCAGTTTCCAGGATAAATTGCGCGAATTGTCGCGGGGTCGCCAATGCAAACTTAACCGAGGACTCAACAATGTTTCTTTTCCCAATGCGAGATAGGATGTTCTGATGCCGGCGTTTAATTTAAAAATCCCATTGCCCGCATACTTTTCATAACTTTCATGTATGTAAAATTCAATCTTGCTGTTTTGCAGCTGATTGGCAGTTTTTAATACTTCCGACAAACCTATTGCACTGCCGTTGTAAGGCAGCGAATATCCGGCAGAGTCCAATCGCTCCCATTCATTGATATTGTCCGTATAAGATTCATGCTGGTATTTGAGGCCCGATTCCAGATAGTGGCTATTACCCCTCCTTCCCAATTCTATCCCTGTTCTGAGTTCCGTATTATAAATTTCCGAAAAGAGGTAATTCCTTGCGTATCTGTGTTGTGTGCCGGTTCCCAATAAAGCTACTTCTTTGCCAAAATTATCAGAACCGAAATTGCTTTCTATCTGGGCCAGTCTATAGTAACCAAGAATATCAAATTGCTCCTGCTCAGCACTCGAATAGCGTGATGCCATCCATTTGATGAAGTAGGGTCTGCTTTTCCTGTCCGGCACAAAATTGACAGAAACGCCGGTCAGCCCATGAATAAACTGGTCCTTTTCTGCACCTTCATAAGCGGCAGAAAAACGAAGTGTATTGGTAATGAGCCCCAACGTGGTGCTGCGTGAAGCCGGTATGAAATTAAAAATGGCAGCATTGTAGTTGCCCAAAAAAGCCAGTTGGACATCCCTGCTCAACTGGTAGGTAAGATAAGCCTGCACATCGGAAAAGTCAGGGAGGTACTCCCCTTTTACATCCAGTGAGCCCAATAAGTATTTGTTTGTTTTGTATCTGGCACCAATCAGGTACCGAAATTTATGATATGCATTGGGACCTAATCTCTTACTGCCCTCTATATGTGCCGATGCCCCCAAAAGACTGGCCGTAACGCTGCTTCGGCTCTCTTCAGGTCTTTTATAATGAATATCGAGTACACTGGACATTTTATTGCCATACCTGGCTTCATATCCTCCGCTCGAAAAAGTTATGTCCCTGATGAGGTCTATATTGGCGAAACTCAATCCTTCCTGTTGTCCCGCTCTGATCAACTGGGGTCGAAAAATTTCAAAGTCGTTGACATAGACCATGTTTTCATCGTAATTCCCTCCACGAACGTTGTATTGTGAACTGAGTTCACCTCCTGTACCGGCACTTACTCCCAACGCAATCGAGGGCAAAACGGCTTCAAAATTACCGGAAGCCGTTGGTAGAATTTTAAATTCAGTAACAGACTCTCTGACTACACCGGCATCTTCGATTCTGGATGCAGTTACCGTAATGTCGAGGTCATTGTTCATAGCCTGCAGACTGATGGACAAGTATCGCCTATTGCCCTGTTGCATAGGGGGTATTTGTTTTTCTACACTTTGATAACCCAAGCGGTAACACTTCAAAACAAATGCGGTATTTTCAGGAAGTTGCAGGGAGAAATTTCCCAGAGAATCTGTGGTGGTCTGGTATTTGCCACCTTCCGTAAATACTTCTGCAAATTCAATGGGACTCTGGTTGCTGTTGTCAGTGACAACACCAAAGACGGTTACCTGAGCGCTTGACCCCAGGCTGAACCATGTAAACAGAAATAGAATATAAGGTTTGAGATGCGACATGATCCGCTTAAAACGATCGGTCAGCTGAAATATTTTTTAAAGAAGAAATCACTTTCTGTGGATCCGCATCTTTGAATACTGCGTTTCCGGCCACCAGTACATTTGCCCCCTTTTGAAGTAATGATTCCGCATTGTGCAAGCCGACGCCCCCATCTACCTCGATGAGCAGATCGACATTGCGTTCATCTGCCATTTGCCTCAAGGCTGATATTTTATGCAAAACCCTGTAAATAAACTTTTGCCCCCCAAAGCCCGGATTTACGGACATCAGACAAACCAAATCAATATCTTCCAGAACATCTTCGATCGTTTGGATATGGGTGTGCGGGTTTAAGGCTACACCTGCCTTCATGCCTTCTGCTTTGATTGCCTGGATGGTCCGGTGCAAATGTGTGCATGCTTCGGCATGAACGGTAAGAATACTGGCACCCGATTTTTTGAAATCCGCTATGTAACGGTCAGGATCCACGATCATAAGGTGAACATCCAATGGTTTGGTAGAAAGCCTGGCCATGGTTGCTACAATTTCCTGACCAAAACTTATGTTGGGCACAAAACATCCATCCATCACATCCACGTGTAGCCAATCAGCTTCGGATTCATTGACCATTTGAATTTCCTGACCCAGTTTTGAAAAATCAGCTGCTAATATAGAAGGGGCTATAATTGAATTAATGTGAGACACAGAATAAAATTTTGTGCAAAGATAATACTTTAAATATGTTCAGAATGAAACTAAGTAAATAAAGCCTACAAAGAAAAATATTTGGACAGGTATAAAAAATGCACGACTTGGTTTCAAAAGTAAAAGAAAAAAAAACGTAGCTTTGCATCCCGTAATGAACACATCCAATCGATGACAAAATATATTTTCGTTACGGGCGGCGTAACTTCCTCACTTGGAAAAGGCATCATAGCAGCTTCTCTGGCAAAACTCTTACAAGCCAGAGGTTTTCAGGTAACCATCCAAAAATTTGACCCTTATATCAACGTAGATCCGGGCACATTAAATCCTTATGAACATGGTGAGTGCTATGTAACAGATGATGGTGCCGAAACCGACCTCGACCTTGGGCATTATGAACGTTTTTTAAATACTCCCACTTCAAGCGCCAACAATGTAACTACCGGCAAAATCTATCAGACGGTAATCAATAAAGAAAGGGCCGGTGATTATTTGGGAAAAACCGTGCAGGTCATTCCTCATATTACCGATGAAATCAAAAGGAGAATGCGTTTGTTGGAAAATGAATCCAACTACGATATCATCATTACAGAAATTGGCGGAACCGTGGGTGACATTGAAAGCCTACCCTACCTCGAAGCCATTCGTCAACTAAGAAGAGATTTGGGTGGTGAACAAACGCTGGTAGTTCACCTTACCCTTATTCCTTATTTGAGTGCAGCCAAGGAATTGAAAACAAAACCGACCCAGCACTCGGTCAAGGAATTATTGCAAACCGGAATCCAGCCTGACATCCTGGTATGCCGTACAGAGCATGCCTTAAGCAAAGAAATCAGAGAAAAATTGGCTTTGTTTTGCAACGTCGAAAAAGAAGCGGTTATTGAAGCCATAGATGCGCATACGATCTATGATGTACCCATATTGATGCTCAAAGAAAAACTGGATAAGACGGTACTCAAAAAACTAAATATCCGACATAAAAGCGAGCCGGATCTCAATCTGTGGAAAGAGTTTTTAGGAAAGTTGAAAAACCCTACCAGAGAGGTAGAAATCGCATTGGTGGGTAAGTACAATGAATTGCCGGATGCTTATAAGTCCATATACGAATCTTTCATTCATGCCGGTGCTATCAATGAATGCAGGGTGAAGGTTGTACCTATCCACTCAGAAAAACTGGAAGCAGGCGATGTTGTGAGTACACTGCAGGGATATGATGGAATTCTGGTGGCTCCGGGTTTTGGAGAAAGAGGTATTCAGGGGAAAATTGAAGCGGTAAAGTTAGTAAGAGAACGCAAAATTCCATTTTTTGGCATCTGTTTAGGTATGCAGTGTGCAGCGGTTGAATTTGGAAAAAATGTTTTGAAACTTAAGGATGCGGCCTCTACAGAAGTAAATCCCAAAACAGGTAATCCCATCATTCATTTGATGCCGGATCAGATTGCCATTTCCAACAAAGGAGGAACCATGCGTTTGGGATCCTACAAATGTAAATTGTCCAAAGGTAGCCTTGCCAATAAAGTATATGGCAAACAGATGATAGAAGAGCGCCACAGGCATAGATACGAATTCAACAATGAATATTTAGAACGATTTGAAAATGCGGGGATGATTCCTTCCGGCATCAATCCTGAAACGGGATTGGTTGAAATCGTTGAGCTGCCCGGTCATCCCTTTTTCATAGGGGTTCAATTTCATCCGGAATTAAAGAGTACGGTAGAAAATCCACACCCCCTCTTCGTAGGATTTGTAAAAGCAGCCCTGGAGTACAAAAAATCAAAGCAGCTTTAATTTGAGAAAATTGACAACATCGGAGTTGGGTCGGCCAGAACCCAAAACTGCCATTCAACTGCCGAAAGCCCCTATAATTGTGATTTTGGACAATGTAAGGTCTGCTTTGAATGTGGGGTCGTTTTTCAGAACTTGCGATGCATTTGGAGTGGAAGCACTTTTCCTATGCGGTATATCTGCTACCCCACCCCACAAAGAGATTCAAAAAACGGCTATTGGGGCTACTGAAAGCGTTGAGTGGAAATACTTCCAAGATACCCTGGATGCCATTCAAGTCTTAAAAGACAGGGAATATCACATAATGGGAGTAGAACAAACCGACATGTCTGTTGAATTGATGCAGGTAGATATCAACCCCTACCCCAGAATTGCTCTTATTTTTGGCAATGAAGTTGACGGCATTTCTGAAGCCGTAATTCAGGAATTGGACACCGCTATTGAGATTCATCAATGGGGAGCCAAGCACTCTTTAAACGTAGCTGTTTGCGGAGGCGTGGTCATCCATCATTTGGCAAGACAATTTTTCCTGTCCTGATATAAGCTTGTTGCACAGCATTTAATAAAACTTGAATACACTCAAACGTATATTACACGTTTAAAAGCTGACTATTTTACTCCAAATTCAGTAATTTTGTTGAAATAGCCTCCAGACCTAGGGATGCAAGAACAATTAAGAGATAAAATAGAGCAATTATTCGAGTACAGAGCGTTTCCGGAGCTATACAGGCTTAGTGGAGGGTCTTCCGGTGAATTAAAACGAATACACAAACAATTGGTTGAATTACAAGCCAGGATTTATGATTTGGATGGATACCTGGAAGCCAATTGGGAACTCAAGGACAAGCAACTATCCCATTATTGGAATAAAATATATGCATCATTGACAACCATGGGCATTCCTTCCTCCAAACAGTACAAATATTGTAGCCAAATCCATAAATATCAAAAACACGAAGTTGATCTCAGATACAATCTCATGCCTACACGGCTTGATATGGAATACTTTTATTTTTATAAAAGTTGTGATGTAAAACTTCAAAGGAGACTGCTGATTGAGAACTTTCCTACTTTAAAAAAACTGTTTACAGCAGGAGACTGGAGGTATTTTGATTTGGTAACCGAAATTAATGACGATGCCACTGACCTGGAAGAAGACACATCAACCATCAATGGAAACCGGCTTTTGATCTCATTCTATCTGAAAGGAAAATCCAGTACAAAAGAGGAATTTGGAGATTTTCTGGACAAGGTGATCAAAAAATCCAAAGAAAGATTTGGACATGGTAATCTAACTTCATTTCGCAAAAACATCCATTTTCGCACTCTAGAACAAGCTAAAGCGACCCGTTTAATCATAGATCACCCGCCTATAAAGATTGCAGAAGGTACTATAAAGCTTCCTATTCAACACTTTTTAAAACTGAATGAAAGAGCATGAACAAAAATGATTTAAGAATTTTAAAGGAAGCCATCAACCGATCCCCGGATAATATAGCATTGCGATTGTCCTATGCCTTAAAACTTTTTAAAATTAAAGAGTACGATGAAAGTGAAAGAAACTATCAGCATGTCTTAAAATTGGATCCGGAAAATATAAAGGCAAAACAAGGATTAATTGAATTGTATTTTGCCAAAGGAAATTATTCTGCCGTAATTGTGATTGCGGAGGAATTGTCGGCCAGAAATCTTACCAGTGAAAAAATCCTCGAACTCCAGGTAAAATCTTTGTTGCGCCAAAATTCACTGAAGGAAGCTCAGGAACTTTACAATAAGATACTGGAGCGCAATCCATTTTATTTTGACGAAGAGTTGGATTCAGTACTCAACGATCAGGAAGAATACTTCGATGAATCTCGCGACAATGAATCCGGCTATGGTGATAAAGATGAGTTTGATCCTTTTGATGATTTCTCGGGTATGGAAATGCCAGACTTCATCACCAACCCGGAGCAAATGTTTTTACCCAAGATAGAGCCGGGATTTGGCGCCATGGCAGGTCAGGAATATTTGAAGCAGGAATTACACGAATTGTATCTTCACCTTGATCTCGATCAGGATACACTCCAGAGATTTGATATTCAACCAACAGGCTCTGTACTTTTATATGGACCTCCGGGTTGTGGTAAAACTTATGCAGTAAGCCATTTGCCTTATGAGTTTGATATAGATATTATCCCCTTTGACTGGAACAGGATTAGCAACAACCAAAGCATAAGTAAAGAATTTATTATCCCTTTTTACTTCAACATGGCTCGTTTGCACATGCCGGCCACCATATTCATTGATCAGTTTGATCAGCTACCGGGAATTGGCAATGAGGAAGTTCAAAACACTTATATGCATCAACTTTTACTCGAAGTGGATGCCATGTTCAGGTATAAACAGAATGTTGTCCTGATAGCAGCTACGAATGCGATTTGGAACATAAATCCAACGATGTTCCGTTTTGGACGGTTCAACAATGTTGTATTTGTCTATCCTCCTGATGAAGCAGACCGAAAAGAATTCATTCAAATTTTGGTAGAAAAGCATCAGATCAAAACCGGCTCATTGGACGAATGGGTAGAGAAAACACACCTGTTTTCATATTCAGATATTGAAAAGTGGTTTGACTTAGCCATTAAAAAACACTTATCAGCACACTTTTACAAAAGCGAATCCAAGATTCCCGACTTACAAAAAGCAGGATTGGATGAGGCCCTCGTAAAATGTAAACCGAGCACATTGTATTGGTTTGACAAAGTCATAAGCAGCACAAATGAAAGTTTCAAAATGACTGAAATGTATCAGGAGGTCAGAGACTTTGTTGGTAAACAAAAGTAACAACAGCTTTTGATGCGATTAGGAACCAGCTACGGTCAGATTTTCAGGTTATCATTACCCATTATGATGGGGAGTGCAGCGCAAAACATTATTGTACTATCAGACAACGTGTTCTTGTATCACTATGACCATCTCCAATTCGCAGCCATTGGTGTTATTGGGGCATTCTATCTCGTGCTGGCATCCATAGGATACGGCTTTTCAAGAGGAGGGCAAATTTTTATAGCCCGTAAGTATGGAGAACGTGACCTTCAAAGCCTGGGTGCTTATTTTCAGGCATTGGTGTTGTTTGAAGCCATCCTGTCTGTTTTCATTTTTGTTTTTATCCATTTTCATGGATATGAATTTTTAAAACTGTTGATATCATCCAAAGAAATTCTGGATTATTGTTACGAATATTTGAGTTACAGAAGTTACGGCGTTTTTTTCAGTTACACAGGAGTCGCGCTGATAGCGTTGTATACCGGCATAGCACAACCCAAAATCATTTTAATTGACACCATTGTCCTTACTGTTTCCAATATCATTTTAAACTACGTTTTTGTTTTCGGTAAATGGGGAGCCCCTGAAATGGGCATTGGAGGATCTGCCTTGGCAAGTACCCTGGCTGAGGTCATTGCCTTTTTCGTTTTTATTGGCTACATGCTTTACAAAAAAGCGTTCACAGTCTATCATTTATCCGATTTCACAACCATTAACTTCAAACGGATATTTGAGTGCTTCAGTATTTCCTTTCCGATTGTGGTCCAATCTGCACTGGGACTCGGCTCTTATTTCCTGTTTTTTACATTCATTGAAAACAACAGCGCCAAGGATCTTGAAATCTCAAATTTAATACGGAATATATACCTGATTCTATCGATTCCCGCCTGGGGATATTCTGCGGGTATCAATACCATGGTCAGCAACTTTATTGGAACCCGAAAAAGACAAGCCGTTTTTCCATTAATCCAAAAGACCGCATGGTTAAGTTTCCTGACCACTTCAGCTATTACATTGCCCATTTTGACCTTTCCCGAATTTTTCTTGTATCCCCTTTTTGGCAGTGCAGAAAATCAATTGGTAAGTGAAAGTAAAACCATACTCTGGATCCTGTTTCCCATTTTAGGTGTCTTTAGTTTTGGTTCAATATTTATTAACGGTCTAACGGGCACCGGGCATACAAAAACGGCCCTTTGGATACAAACCCTTTTTACGGTTGTCTATATCATCTACAGTATTATCGTAATAAAAATACTTAAATTAAATCTTTATTTTGCCTGGAGTACCGAACTCATATATTGGATAGGTATTTTGGTCTTTGTCATCATCTACTTAAAAACAAATAAGTGGCATGAAAAAAAATTCTAACCATGTTGGAAATTGGTAAATACAATAAACTCACTGTTCTCAGAAAAGTCGATTTTGGATACTATTTGGATGGACTCGACTATGGCGACATCCTCATGCCAGCCAAATATGCTGAAGAATCCCTGGAGCCGGGCGACGACGTGGATGTTTTTGTTTATTTGGATAGTAGCGAAAAGTTAATTGCAACTACGGAAAAACCGCTGGCAGAAGTAGGTCAGATCGGCTATCTTAAAGTTGTAAAAGTGAACGACATTGGTGCCTTTTTGGATTGGGGCATAACCAAACAATTATTTGTCCCTTTCGCGGAACAAAAGACCAAACTCGAAGAAGATAAGTTCTATTGGGTTTATATTTTCATTGATCCGGTAACTGAAAGAATAATGGGCAGCACTAAGCTGGGAAGGTTTCTGGATCAGACACCCCCTTTCTTTAAAGCAAATGAAATCACAAGAGGTATCGTATGGCAAAAAACAGATCTGGGCTATAAGATTATCATCAACCATAGTCATACTGGCCTACTGTTTAATAGTGAAATTTACAAGACGTTACAACCCGGCGACCTCATCGATGTAGAGATAAAAAATATACGACCGGATGGTAAAATCGATCTTTGCCTTCCCAAGTCAGCACTGGAAAAATCTGATGAAGTATCTGAAATTGTTTTAAAGAAATTACAAACCAACAATGGTTTCTTACCTTTTGGAGATCATACTGCTCCCGAAGTAATAAAACAAGAACTTGGCTTGAGTAAAAAAAGCTTTAAAAAGGCAATAGGAAAACTCTACAAAGAACGGACTATCACCATTGAAGAAAACGGTATTTATTTAATCGTAGAAGAATAACATGGCCGTCCTTTCGAAAGATTATTAAAAAACTATTCCTCTCTTTTTTCTTTCATCAAATATTCACTTGCGGGTTGTTGGGTTAATGTTTTTTTTTAGTAGTTGAAAATAACTTACTAGTCCGTATATTTTCTCTGAAACAGGAATAAACTCATTCCTAGTAACTTAAAAAAAAAAGAAAGGGAGCTCAATGGCTCCCTTTCAAATATCATTAAGGATTTATTACCTTATTACAGTCAAATCCCCTGAGAAGACTTCAAGATCGCCCGAACCTTTGCTGTCGTATTCCAATTCAACAACCCAGGTATAAACGCCCTGTACAACCTGATTGCCGTTGAATGTACCATTCCATCCATAAGCAGGATCGTTGGCAGGGAAATCAGATCTTTGATACATGAGGTTACCCCATCTGTCGTAAATCTTCATGTCTTTGATCCATGCAACACTGCTGCTTTCTACATAGAAAGTTTTGTTTTCACCCAAGTTGCCTGCCTGGAGGATGTTGGAGAAAATTATATTCCTGGCTTTCAGCAGATTGATATTTTTGCAATCTTCAGCTTCACAACCGTTATCTGTGGTTATCCTTGCACAAACAACAGAACTTACCAATGGTGAGTATGTAAATTCAACACAATTTTCAACCGGTTGATCGCAGATTACCCTTACCCCTGATGTATCGGTAACAGTCCATTGGATACTCTGAAGGTCCGCCGGAAGCTGACCGGTAAGAGATAATGGCACTGATTCACCCAGGGTAATGGTTACATCATCTCCCAAATCAATGGAAAGTGGGCCAGGTTCTGTAATCTTAGCTGTTTCCAGATAGGTACAACCTGTAGCATCCTTGATTACCATATTGTAGGTTCCACCACTCAGTCCTGCAAAGTTTGGAGATGCCTGGAAGGTAGCTCCACCGTCTTTAGAGTACTGAAGAGGAGCTTTTCCGCCTGACACATTGATAAAGCCAATTGTGCCGTCTTTTGCGTTGAAACATGATACATTTTTCAGACCCAATTGAGCTGTTGGCTTATTGGGATCTACCGTGATAATAACATCATCGGTAGCACTGCAACCGGTGACTGAATTCGTTACCTTAATGGTAAACTTACCTCCAAAGTTAACTTTGGTAGTGGCTTTATCGCTGTTTGGCACTGCGATACCTCCATCGTGTGTCCATTGGTAAGTAACATTGGGTTGATTATCCGTAGGATCTCCAATAGTAACCTCTGAAACCGTACATGTAAGTGTATCCGGATTACCTGCCTGGGCTGTTGGCGCACTCACAACATTGATAGTAACAACCTGCTTGATATCCGGACATGGAGTTTGATTGCTGAACGAATATTCAAACTGATAACTGGAAGCTGCTTGTCCCTGCGTGTTGAATGTTCCTGCTGCTGCATTGAATGCATTGCCGGTTGAAGGCTTGGCAGAAACTTCCTTCCAGGTACCACCGGCATCTTCTCCGGTTAATAAATTGGCCAAGGAAATGGTCTCAGGTTCATTGCTACAAACCTCATCGCTGGCCGGTGTTCCCACTGACTTCGCTTTTACCACGGTAAGTGTTTTATCTACCCTGTCAGGACATCCTGGTGTTGGTGTATTAACCACATAGGTTACTGTGTAGTTCCCCGAAGCAAGCCCGGCCACATTGGCTACATTATTGGTAATTGGAACCGTAGCAGACTCCCATTTTCCAGGATTAGCCGGATCGTCGTACTGAGGCGACAATACAATCGTACCATTGGATGTACAAACATCTGCCGGGTCACCCGGTCTGATTGGCGGACAAGTACAATCGATGACTTCAATTTCAATGGTATACAACTTATCAACACATGGCACAGCGTTATCCACTGTATAGGTGAAGGTATACGTCTGACCGATGGTTGCATTGGAAAAGTTGATAGCAACCGGTGGATTATTGAAGACTACCGGTGCATTATCTGTATTTGCCCAGGTACCACCGACGAATCCACTGACAATAAGATCTCTAAAGTCAAGGATATTGTCGCCATTGCCTTTGTCAACAGTACATACGGTTTCTGAAGCTTTCAGAACCGTTGTCTTTTCGTTGATGATATCCAAAACTACCATATTTGATTTAGGACATGTACCGGACGGTGCAGGGTTAAGAGTATATACGAGATCGTATTTACCTTCAGCCAATCCATTCACGTTTATGGTTTTATCTGGGTTAACGGTAACAGGGTTGTTAAGCGGATCGATAACTGACCAGAATCCCGGGCCAATATTAGGATCTTGCAAAGTTGTTAAGTCAAATGTCAACGCTGTGTTACACAACGGTTGAGGAGCAATGATATTAACATTTGGACAATCGCAATCTTTAATGGTAACTTTTACCGTAACATCCACCGGAACGCATGGGCTATTGGCGGTAACACTGTATTTAAATTCGTATACATTACCAATAGGCAGACCATTGAAGTCAACAAAACCGTTGGCGGGTATCGTCAAAGCCGGTGTTCCCGAAACCTGTGTCCAGGTGCCATTGGGTGTAGCATTGATAAGCGAGTTCAAGCCTACAGAAGTGCTGCCGTTTCCGGTATTGGCATTACATGCAGTGGCATCATTGATTTTGGTTGCAAATGGTTGTCTGCGAATCACGATGTCCTGTTCAAAGAATTTGTCGCAAGCACCGCCTGGATCAGGAGTGATCGTAAATCTGATCTTATAAGATCCAGAAGTGACTCCCGTAGCGTTAAAGATCGAACCTGTTAGTGTTCCTGCAGGTGCTGTGGTAGACCAGACTCCGGTAGTACCGGTTGGGTTCAAAGTGATAAGTGAGTTGAGATCAACCATATCACTGCCATTACATAGTGTATCTCTTGCTATGGTAGCCAAAGGACATGTACAATCCCTCACATTAATGTTAAGTGTGATTGTCTTGTTGGTACAAGGTGCTGTCGCTCCCGAAGTGGTATATTGGAAGGTAAGCAAGCCCGGCGTCATTCCGGTAGCATCAAACACCGGCAAGCCAGATACAGCAGGTCCCGCCGTTTGCATCCAGGTTCCAGGAGAAGCCCCGGCTACCAATACAGTATCAAGATTTATAGATGTGGGTCCTTGTGGAGCCGTGGCATTACAAAGGATTCTGTCACCTTTTTTGACTGCCTTTGGCGCATCATTGACGGTAATGAAATGTTGCCCTGATGATGGACAAGCCCCGATACTGGCAGAGGTTTGCCAATTGAGGTTGTAAACTCCGGGTGCAATACCATTTACCATAATCAATGAGTCGTTGGTAATCGTAAGAGGCCCGGGACCTGAAGCCAATGTCCAAACACCTTTTCTGATTAAGCCTGGTACTAACAATGTGCTATTGAGATTGACATTTCCAGCCTGGTCATTACACAATACCAGATTCTGGAAAGAAATAGTCGGACAAGGACAGTTATTAACAATCACATCAATGAATGCTGTATCATTAACACAAGGCAATTGAGCTGTGTTGGTAACAAACCGGAATGTATATGTATCCCTGGCTATGCCGAGGAAGCTCACATTGGTAAGATCAGAAAGATTTACTCCTGTGCCTTCAATATCTGCCCAGGTACCTGAAGGACCTGAAACCAGGGTATTAAAGTTGACAAAGGTTGGACCTACCCCACTGTTTACTCTACACACCTCAACAGGGTTCTGTACTACTGTAATATTGGGTGTGTTGTTATTGGTAACAACTTTACAGCCTGTACCCGTACATCCTGATGCATCGGAAACTGTTACACAATAATTCCCGGCACTCATGACAGGTAATTTTGCACCCGTATTAGGCAATGCCATATTATCCTTTGCCCAGGCATAGGTAGCAAAAAAGTTACCAGGGGTAAGCGTATCAACAACGCCATCGCACAAAGTCAGATCGTTGAGTGATACCTGAAGTGAAGTGGATTCGATGACTGCAATAGTAGAATCAACCAAACAACCTCCGGCAGAGACAACTTCAACGGTGTACTGACCACCTGCATTGATGTTAACTACCGAAGTGTCAGAAATGACAGCAGGAACACTGTTTTTCCAGGTATAGTTTGAGCCTGGCAGACTGACAGCTTCTATGGTGGTACTTGAATTCGTACAGAAACTCAAAGATCCCAAAATGGAAATATTTGGTTCAGGACTTACGATGACCTCAAATGTTGCAATATCCGTGCAACCGTTGGCCTCAGTTACCGTTACAGAATAAATGGTATTGACCAATGGGCTTACGGTTAATGTAGGTGTAGTTATACCTGGCACATTCCACTGGAAGTTGGTATAAGATGCTGCATTTGTAACAGTAATATTGGCATTTCTACCTTCACAAATAGGACTGTTGCTGCTCAAAATGGCTTCAACACCGGTAGGTGGTTCAACAACCAAGGTGCGTATATCCAAACAACCATTGTCTGTATAAGTATGCAATACAAAACAATTGTTGGCACTCAGGTCACTGATATTGAAGTTTGAAGGATCACTATTCTTAATAGCAATCAAATTGCCTTCACAGTCATATAATTCGAATCTATCGAGGTAGGAAGAGCTATTTCCAAAGTCAAAATTAGCGGTGAGAACAGTTGAATTGGCACCACAGGCTAACGGAGCATGGGTAAAGGTTACATCCGGAGCACCATCAATGATTACATCTCCACAAATGTCTGCTTCACAACCATAAAAGTCTATAATATGCGCACATATTTCTTTAGGGTCTGCTGATGCAATTGAATTTTCTTCATCTACATCATAAGTGTCGCCTGGATAGTTGGTTGTTCCAAAAACACCGTATAACCCTCCCGGCTCATTCCAAACAATATCATAAGGATCAGTACCAGAAGTTATATTAAGGATTACATACGGTCCTGGATCATCGATACCATCCTGGCAAATATTCAGTGGATTGGGATCCATTTCACCTTGTACCGGAGGTTTAACATCCACTTCAACTTCACCCGTACCAAAGCAGCCTTTATCATCAGTAACAGTTACAAAATAAGTAGTAGGGCTGATGGGACACACCTGAATGGAAGGCGTGTTTTGGCCAGTGCTCCATTCATAGGTAACGTAGTTACCGGTACCACCTGTGACATTTGGAGAAATATTGCCACAAGTGCCTTCGCATACATAGGTTGGGTCAAACATGACTTCCAAATTTGGATATACAGTAACTTTCAATTCAAAATCAGGACCCTTGCAAATAGAGTTTGCCCCTCTTGCGTAAAACACGTAAATAACCTCCTCAACATTTGGCCCAGTGTTCACTAAGACATCAGTAAATGAAGCAATACTGTTGGGAAACGTACCAGTTAATGTTTCGCCTGTTACATTAGGATTGTCAATGGTATTAAGTATAATAACTGCTCCTGGTTCAGAAGCTACGACTTCTATATCTACTGCATCACCTGTACAAATCTCTTTGTCGTCACCTTCAACTGTAATGTTTCCACTGCAATCAATATCTCCTGCAAAAACTAAAGGAGTTGAAAGAGAACAAGACAAATCATCCCAACAACCTGTTTCTCCATCAGCTGTAACTGTAACAGAAAAATCAAGTTTTTCAGCTTCGCAATCTACCATTTCGTCCAAATCTTTTACTTTGAGGTCAACACAGAAATTGACAATTTGTGTGGCATTACATGAAGCCGGCAAACCCCACATGTTATCAGGGTCACCATCATTGGTACATCCAGCACTTCCTCCATTGGAGGTAAACCACCATCCGCCCGGCAATAATGTACCTGCCGGCATTCCGGCACTTGGCCCTCCATAAGCAAGACCTTTTCTGCCATCAATGTTTACAATAGAATAAATAGAACTATTAACATTATAATCTACCTCATCTTCATCTAACCAAAACCATCCTCCGCCAGGGCCTTGAGTTGGAAGATTAGATTCTGCGAAATCCCACCCACCGTACAAAGTTGGAATGATGCCTTGAATCCACTGACAGTTATTACCATCTGGAGGTGGTGGTGAAGAAACTGTAAATACAAAATTAAAGCAGAAATTAACGACCTCTCCTGGACAATAAGGGCCATTTGGATTGGCCGTTGGGTATTCCGGTCTGGTTATAGAAGTAATTTCAGACTCGTAACAATCGAAAGTATTGAAAAAAGTAGCGACACAGAGATCAAAATCTCCGAGATCTTCACCATTGGCTGCTTCTACTTTGATCCAGTAACTCTGGTTGGCTCCAGCGCCTACAGTCGCAGTAGTACCCTGGAAACAAGGAGTCAATGAAGGTTGTAAAGCCAAACTTGAACAATCTCCACCTGTGTAATAGGAAATTAACGGAGTGAACGGAGCCGTGATATCAATTACCATGGATGTTGCCTGTCCGTCTGTATTTACCTGGAACCATACTGACGCTCCATTTGGATCGCAGTCACCACCTTCTGCACAATTATAATTATTACAAGATGAAATGCAAGCAAAGCCTCCATCTGTTACTGGCTCCAATGGACTGGTGATCTCTTCACATATTTCAGCTCCTTCGCAACCTTCCTGATCTTCAAAGGATAGTGAAAAATCACCGCAACCTGCTTCTGAACTACCCACCTTTACGTAGATAGAGGTGGTTGCAAAGTCTTCACATCTAACAACAAAAGTTTCTGAACCTGCATTAATACAATAAGGGTCCACATTGGGAGCTGGTGCAAGTCCTCCTGTACAATCCTGACCTGGTGCCCCAACAAAAATTTCAACGGCAATAACCCCGCTTAAGGTCGTACTGCTAAAAGAAATTTCAACGGCTTTAGCTGTAGTACTAGGTTGGTATTCAAACCACACAGTTGATTCTTGGTTCCCCGGAGGACATGCTCCTGGATCACCGGGATTGGTAGCGCAACAGGTTGACGTAAGGGAGGCACTGCCACCTGAGGCTATAACTTCAGGCGTACAATCATTGGCTGGTGGAACGATTACCTTAACATCAAAACTGAAAGTTTCGCCCGCCGGATTGGTTGTACCCACAGCAATAAAGTAGGTTGTACCGCCGGTTACCGGAATATTTTCAAATGGATTGGTGTCTTCAGAACAGGCAATATAGGTTGTAGCATCACAATCTTCCAGGATCGTCAGGTAAGTACCACCCGGAATATTGGCGAAGTCAAGCTCCGTTGCACCTGCGGGAGTTGTAAGTTGATAGTAAACAGTTGGATTATCTCCATGCGTACATCCACCAGCATTGAAAGTCTCCCAACAAGCATCTACTGTGGTACCGCTAACGGTAACAAATTCACAATTGGTCAATGGAATGTCTGTTGCTTTACTACACTTATCATTAATAGGTCCATTAGCTGCAATCACCGAATAGTCTACTCTGAGATCACCGGCCGTTGCTCCTGATGTGGAGACTTGAAGAAAATAATCGCCCGGCGGCAAGCAGTCAAATTCATAATTTAATACACCGTTTCCACATTCAGCATCCAACACAGTTCCATTGCCACAGGCATCCTGAACGACTCCCGCAACAATACCACCAGTATAGGGGTTGGATCCCTGCGGAGAAATTGTAATTTGAATACCACTTACTCCTGTTTCCGGTATGTTGAACTGATAGAAAATAACATTTTCCTGATCAGTTGTTGAGCATGCAGGTATTGTAGGGTCTCCTCCTGCACAGTTGGTAGTACCCGAAATACTGCCGTTTCCGGTGATGTCGTAAGCCGATAAATCGGCGCAAGGATCATCATTGGGTGGACCCAAATTAAATTTGATTTCAAATTCAAAATCACCACCATCATCTCCATTGGATGAAAGGGCAATTAAGTATGTGTTTCCTGCTACCAAAGGTCCCATATTGCCAAATACGGTGTTGAGTCCAGTGTTACAACCATCAATGGCTGTTAAATTGGTACAATCGGTTCCCTCAAAAAGGCCCATCAAGGTTTGTCCTGCTCCGCTATAGCTGGTAAATTCGAAGTCCATAGTTGGCATCTCACCGGCGTTTCCGGGTGCAGTAAAACTATACCATGTAGTTTCTTCAGCATTGAAATCACAAGGAGGTGTTATAGCAGAAAGATCTTCAGGACATGCATTTTCGTTGCTGCCTGTAAAAGGTCCTAAAATAACACAGATGTCGGCTGGATCAACAGAAAGGTCTATGGCGTTAGAGCAGTCATCATTCGGTGCAGCGGGGTTTTGTTGAGCCACAACAGAGACTGAGAATACACCGGCATTGGCAGCTGATGATCCAATCATAATGTTGTAAATCCCCGGCTCCAAACAAGATAATTCAATTTCTCCGTCTCCGTTGCAATCTTCTTCCACCAATGTTGGAGTACAAGGATCGCCCGGTTCAAAAACAGCGATACTGGGACTTGTCAATCCTGTAACCGTAATGGTAAATTGATCATTGGGTGCTGTTAATTCATATGTGTACCATAAGGTATTCTCAACAGGACCTCCACAGTTGTAATCATCAGTTGCACAAGTGTTATCTTGATTAGCCAATGCCCCTGGAATATCTACAGCTGCAAATCCTCCGGCGCATGGGTCATCATTATCGGGCGTTACGTTGTATTTGATATCAAAACCAACGCTTCCAGTGCTGCCATCTAAACCAATGGCTACATAATATGTGGTGTTTTCAGACACCGGAATGGGGGCAGCAGTTCCACCGCTGATACATCCACCACCGGGAATGGTTCCTCCTGCTGCTGGGCAAGAAGAAAAGACTGACAAATATGCATTGGCAGTAATATTGTCCAATTCAATGGTAGTAGTACCTGCAGGCGTCGTAAATTCATACCAGACAACTGCCTCCTGGCTGTAATCCAGTGCACAACCTGCAATGGTAAATGTTTCCGGACAAGCTCCAACTGTTGTTGTTGATGTAACAGGGAAAAACTCGCAAATAGGTAACTGATCAATCACTTCCGCATTGTCGCATGCATCATTGGGTATGGTTACAGGTGTCTCAGCTATGGTCAAAGAAAAATTACCTGCCGTAGCTGACGAAGAACTCACAAAAATGGCTATCGTTTGGGGTTCAGGACAATCAATGCTTACACTTTGATCGCAATCTCCAGCAAGAGATGTATTACAATCATCCTGATAGATTTCAACCACGTGGTTGGTTCCGGATACAGAAACAGTTAGTGTCTTAACACCAGGGCCTATCACATATTCGTACCAAACTGAAGCTTCGTTTAAAGCCCCTGTACAAGGGGTTTCATCTTCAGTAGCACATGTATTGGTTAAGCCAGGGTTATTTCCCAGGTTGACAGAAATGGCATTAGCGCAATCATCGTTGGATGGATTGGGCGTGACCGTTATGGTGATCTCATCTGTGTCCGTACATCCATTGGCATCTGTAACAGTAACGGTCCACACGCCATCGTGAACGTTGGGGTCCGCGTTGGAGTTATTATAATTAACACCGGTTGCCGTAGATCCATTGGGTAAATCCCAACTATAGGTATAGGGGCCCTGACCCGTAGAAACATCGTTGGTAAGATTGATATTGTCTCCCTCACAAACTGTAAAGTTATTAGGAGAGTTACTGTTGTTTACATTTTGTATTTCGAGATCGGTAGGATTTGGATTCACGATTAGGGTAACTTCAGCTATTGTAAAACAACCGGTTGCATTGCTTTCTACTCTCGCATACACTATGGTATTGTTGGGAGCCGTATAATTGGGACCTATGGCTGCTGTGCCTGCATTGGCATTGGCAAGAGAGGCATGGTAGGTAACAGTAACATTGGCGGCTCCATTGTCAACATCTGCACCATCGTTTGAGTTGGTGGCAGGGAAGCCCGGGGCCAGCTCAGCATCCGTTAAAGTAAAATCTCCCGTTCCACCAGCGTTGGCACATTCTTTCAACTCGGTATCATTGGTGACAGGATTGGCATTAACTGTTATGGTTAAGACATCAGAATTTATACAACCGTTGGCGTCTTCATAAAATACTTCATACTGGCCATCATTAACACCAATTGCGGCAGAAGCAATACTAAGGGTATTGGTTGAACCTGCTATTGGAGCGCCATTTCTCTCCCACGTATAGGTAACTGCCCCAGCAGTTGCGGTAAGGGTAAAAGGGTCATTTTCGCATACTTCACCATCATTGGCTGAATTTCCGCTATTCTCGGAAACCGTCAAATTCACTACAGGTAATGGATTAACAACGATGACTTGTGTAACTACAACTTCGCATGCATTGTTATCAGAAACAGTTATGGAATATGTACCAGCGTCAGATGCAGACGCATTTGTTATGGATAATGTTGATGTCGTATTACCTAGAGGAGCAGCATTCAATGCCCAAGTATAGGTATAGTTTACGTTGTTGGTAACAGCAACGCTGAAATTGTCTCCAACACACAGAATACCATCGTTGTTTACATTTCCACCAGTTTCAGCAGCACTGGCAACTGCAACCGGGGCCGTAAGAGCTGTGGCTGTGATTTCAAAATTTCCTGCATTGGCAGCTTCTGAAACTACCATAATAATATAATTGCCGGGGGTAATGGCAAAACAATCACCCGTAATGTTGGTAGCCAGAAGAGGAGGAGCTGTACCATTACAGTTGCTCATGATATAAACTTCGTGAGTACCCAAGGCCGGACTACCCGTAGGATTGATCTCAACCTTTATCCTATCCGATCCCGGTGGGAAAAAACCGGCATTTACACTAAAGTATTGAACGTTGTCGTTCACGATGGAAGCAGGATTGAAATTGCCACCCGGTATGATAACACCTGAGTTGTTGAATGGCCCTGCCAGGTTACCCGAGGTAAGGGCTGTCGGCGTACTACAATCTATGGAAATCATAGCTGTGGGTAAGTCAACAGCTCGATTGACATATTCGCCGGTTTCTACATTACAAAGAAGGTAGGAAACCGTCTTGCTACTTATTACAGTAGCGGCCGTCAATATGCTGAAAGTGAAAGTACTTAGAAGCGTGACGTAAAAAAGTTTTTTCATCAACAAAAAATCTAATGGTTAGTAATGACCAATTTGGTATTAATAATATCTTAAAACAGAGCAAAACGCTGCTTTTGTCATTTGTAAGGTGAGAACCGCCTGTGGAGAAATTAATACTGCGCAAATCTATGAAATAATTGCATACTTACCAATTGTTCAAACTTTTCGATTGTTTTATTGGGTAAATAAGTATTAAATTTTGTTTTTATTTCAAATAGTTATAAATAACACAAATTACCTCAATTCATCCTACCGATACCCAATTAAATTTTGAAAATGGATGTAGTAATATTAAATAAATTACTAATGTTTACCCTGGATCTTTGTCATGAATAAGTCAAATGCCAAAAAAATAAAAATGTCGGATATTTTACAATTGGGTAAAGGACATAAATAAAACTATAGCTTGCATTCAATACTTTTGCACCACAAACATGCACCGGGTGATCATTGATGTTGTTATTCCTGCTCTTAACGAGGCAGCTTCCATTGGAAAAGTAATTGAAGATTTGCCAAAAAAACACATCAGATATGTAATTGTAGCCAACAACGGTAGTACAGACGAAACCCAAAGCGTTGCTGAGTCAAAGGGAGCAATTGTGATAAATCAACCCATTAAAGGATACGGCATTGCCTGTCTAACAGCCCTTCATTACATCAAATCCCTTGAACAAAAGCCGGAGCTTGTAGTTTTTTTGGACGGAGATTACAGCGATCACCCGGAGGAGTTGCTATTGTTAACCGGCCCCATTGAATCGGGCAACTATGAATTCGTATTGGGGTCAAGGGTTTTGGGAGAAAGTCAAAAAGGCGCTTTACTTTGGCAACAAAGAGTAGGCAATGCCATAGCTACCACCCTGATCCGCTGGTTTTATGGGTATCGTTTTACAGATTTGGGGCCCTTTCGCGCGATTCGATATACCAGTCTTCTGCAATTGAATATGGCCGATCAGAATTATGGCTGGACTGCTGAAATGCAGGTGAAAGCTGCCAAAAAGAAATTGAGTTGCCTGGAAGTGCCTGTTTCCTATCGCAGGAGGATTGGAAAATCAAAAGTATCAGGCACCATTTTGGGAAGTATTATGGCCGGTTATAAAATTCTGTTTGTCGTATTCAAATGGATATTCAAATGATGGCTTGGATTCAATCGGCTGCATGGTCGATCTATTGGCTTTCCACTTTCATCACAGGCGTGTATTGCGTTTATCATTTTATTCTTTCCGTGATCAGGTTGTTCAGAACCCCATCGTTCAAATCATCGGAACCACTAGAAGTGATGCCTGATGTGACCATTCAGCTCCCTATATTTAATGAATCAGCCGTTGCGTATGCTTTGTTTGAGAGCGTAGATAAAATACAATACCCAAATCACTTATTGGAAATTCAGATTCTGGATGACAGTACTGACAACACTTTAAAAATATCACAGGAATGGTACCAAAAGTGGACGCAGGAAGGAAAAAATGTAAAGTTATTCAACCGCAAAGTCAGAACCGGCTATAAAGCAGGGGCGCTACAAGCTGCACTTGAAAAAACCGATGGTAAGTATATAGCCATTTTCGACGCTGATTTCAGGCCTGATCCCAATTTTATCAATGAACTTTTACCATTTTTACAAAAAGATGAAGTTGCCGCGGTTCAGGCAAGATGGTCTTTCCAAAATCAGGATGACAACTTGATTACACAATTGCAGGCTATGCAGTTGAATGCGCATTTTTATACTGAACAAAAAGTTAAAAACGACTTGCATTGGCCCCTTCAATTCAACGGAACAGGCGGTATATGGAAAAAAAGCGCCATTGAAGAAGCAGGCGGATGGCAGGCAGACACACTGACAGAGGACCTGGATCTCAGTTATCGGGTCCAAATGCAAGGCAAGCGTATTGTATATTATCCGGATAAAAATATCCTGTGTGAGTTGCCGTATGAAATGAGTGGATTAAAAATTCAACAACACCGCTGGATGAAAGGAGGAGCAGAAACTGCCAGAAAATTACTGCCGAAGCTTTGGACTTCCGGGCTAAGCCCATCACAAAAAATAATGGGATCCATCCATTTGCTTTCAAGCACGGTTTACATAGCTGTATTCACAATGGTAGTTTCATCACTATTGATCACCATCACCTTAAACCAACAATCACTACCATCATCAACCAGTTATCTTGGATACACGCCTTTTTTCCTATTTGCATTTGGATTATGGGTAGCCAATCCCCCCGACGCCAGAAAAAATGATGTTATGCTTCAAAGGTTGGCTTTATTGATAAAAATACCCTTGTTATTGATATTTAGTCTGGGCTTGTCTTTTCACAACGGCAGAGCTGCATTGGAAGGTTGGAGGGGGGTAAAATCGCCATTCAACAGAACACCAAAAGTGGGTCAGCAAAAGAAATTAAAATTATTGCATTCACCTGCCAGCATTTTGGAGCAACTGCCGGAGATCATACTGGCAAGCTTTTGTTTTCTGGCTCTTTGCATTAAAGGTAAGGATTACTCCTTTTTCTATTTTCACATTTTGGCATCAATAGGCTATCTTAGTATCTTCTTTCTTACCATCAAATCGCAATTCAAGTAAAATGAAAATAGATAAAACAACCTTTACCTTTCTGAGTCAGTTAAAAAAGAACAATGATAAAATATGGTTTGAAAACCATAAGGTGGATTATAAACAACACAATGAATTGTTCCAGCAATTTTGCAATGAAGTATTCCAACATTTATCAAAAGCAGACCAATTAGAAGGCGTAAAAGTTTTTCGAATTTACAGGGATGTTCGATTTTCATCTGATAAAACTCCCTACAAAACCAACTTTGGTGCATCGTTTTCCAGGGTAAAACCTTACTTAAGAGGGGGTTACTATCTTCACATTGAACCCGGTAACAACTTTGTCGGTGGTGGATTCTGGGAGCCCAATCCGGAAGATTTAAAAAGAATCAGACAGGAAATTGCGGCTGATCCCAAGCCTCTTCAGAAAATTCAATCGGCCAAAATATTTAAAGAATATTTTGGAGCATTGAGTGGTGATCAATTAAAAACAATGCCGAGAGGATTTGATGCCGGTTTACCGGGAGAAGACCTTATCCGCAGAAAACAATACCTCGTTATGCGAAGGTTTGATGACAAAGCTGTATGCTCGGACGACTTTGTTCAGCAAGTGGTCAAAACCTTTAAAGCCATGCGACCATTTTTTGATTACATGTCGATGGTGTTAACCACAGACAGCAACGGAGAATCATTGTTGAAATGAAAAAACTGGTAGCATTGACCGGTGCCGGTATTTCTGCTGAAAGTGGTATCAAAACTTTCAGAGATGCCGATGGTTTATGGGAAGGGCACGACATTATGGAAGTTGCCAGCCCGGTAGGCTTCAACAAAAATCCATCGTTGGTACTTGATTTCTACAATCAGAGACGTCGTCAATTGAATGAGGTAAGTCCCAATGCGGCTCACTTTGCACTCAAACAACTTGAGAGCGTATTCAGCACCTGGATTATCACGCAAAATGTAGATGACCTTCATGAGAGGGCGGGTTCACAAAATATTGTCCATTTACATGGACAATTAAAAAAGGTAAGAAGTTTGGGTCCTCCCTACCAGGTATATGATTGGACAGAAGATTTGTCTTTAAACGACAAATGCGAAAGAGGATATGGCTTACGGCCACACATCGTATGGTTTGGTGAAGAAGTTCCAGAAATGGATAACGCCATTGCTCTTATTAAGGATGCGGATGTTGTCTTGGTAATTGGATCATCTATGCAGGTTTACCCGGCTGCCGGTTTAGTAGGGTTTGCGCCCCCTGATGCTGAGGTAATCTATATAGATCCAAGGCCTAAAATATCTTATGAACTGAGTGTGCGCAAAAAATTAAAGATTTTCGCTAAATCGGCTACAGAGGGCATGAATGATTTTTTGAAATTATATGATTTGGGTTGAAATTGTTATTTATCTTTGAAAGAAAAAGATTATCATGAGGAAAAATGTAATGCTGTTTATTTTGGGCTTCGCTTTATTTACCATTCAGTCTTGTAAAAAGGAAGAAGCAACAACTACAGAAAACTTAACCGCAGAATGGAATTCAACATCAATAAAGATTGATGGTGTCGCGTCCCCTGTAACAACTACTATTTTTCTGCATTTACAAGCGAGCAAGCAATTTGAAATTACAACCAATATTTCCCCATTTACACATCCAAAATCTGGAAATTGGTCTGTTAATTCGGCTGGAAATAAGCTAATTCTTGCTGGAAATGAATGGACAATCCACCACATTGAAGGAAGTACTTTACGAATAGCATTTATTGTAGATGGAAGGGAACTTGAAATAGATTTCAAAAAATAGAATTACAAGGCCGCCAGAAATAACTTTTATTGGCGGCCTATTTTGCATTTATCATTTTAAAGAAATGAATTTGAATATTTAAGATCTGTATTCCAAAAAAATTAATTTCAAAATATTCGATAAATTTCAAATTGGATAAAATAATTTATTTGTTCACAATTCTGTGCAATTCCTAGAAAGTACAGAATAATCTTTCAATTTATTTTAATTTCTGTAACTATTTTAAGTACTTTATTGAGATATCCCTTGCAATCCAAATAATTATTAATTTTAAGTAACAATTCAGGTATTAGTCCTGTAGGGACAATCAATTTTTTGCGACGGATAAAATCCGTCGTATAATGAAAATGTAAATTG
>CALJKQ010000069.1 GCA_937973565.1 uncultured Saprospiraceae bacterium
CCAAAGCAGAAGTAAAAGTATATTACACTAAGCTCGAGGAAATCGAAGCAGCAGCAGGTGCCACCGTTAATGGTAAAACACCCATTAAAAGCCGAAACCTGGAAGTTTCCTGCTCCAGTGGTGCCCGGGTTAATATCAAAGTAGACTCCGATCTGGTAAAAATGGTTGGCTCCAGCGGCTCATCCACTACCCTGTCCGGCACCGTAAAAGAAAAATTGGATGTCACCAGCAGTTCGGGTGCCAAAATTGACGCTTCCTCTCTGGAGTCCAAAAAAGTGGATGCAACTGCTTCCTCAGGTTCCAATATCAAAGTATGGGCAGTTGAAAGCCTGGATGCCGATGCTTCATCCGGCGGCAAAGTGGGCTACAAAGGTGACCCGAAAAATAAAAATTTCAACACCGGTATGTCGGGTGGCAATGTAAGTAGAATATAAGTTATAATTTTGATTTACAATATGTTATGCATTATTAAATTATTTTTATAACAATCTTCTCCCTTTTTTAGGCAGAATTCAAGGAGAAAATGCGAAAAATGGTTATTTTTGCACTCCAATTTTAAATGAGATATCATGAAAAGCGACATCCATCCAAAGGAATACAGACTTGTAGTATTTAAGGACATTTCCAATGATGAGGCTGTTTTGACCAGGTCATGCGCCAATTCCAAAGAGACAACCGTTTGGACAGACGGTAAAGAATATCCTTTGGTGAAAATGGAAATTTCTGCCTTCTCTCACCCATTCTTCACCGGAAAGATGAAGTTTGTGGATACAGCAGGAAGGATCGACAAGTTCAACAAGAAATTTGCCAAATTCGGAAAGTAAACAAAATTCGAAAAGAGATCAAAAGCCCTGTAAATTTATTTTCCAGGGCTTTTTTTATAATCCCTATCCAAATATCCTGTGATGAAAAATATCATCCTTTTTGACGACGACAACTGGAGAAGCCTGTTGCCGCTTACCTATACCCGACCTGTAGGCGATGTAAGGGTAGGCATTCTCACCATGGCAGAAAAATGGGCCATTATCCACAAAGCGAAAGTCAGCTACATCACACAGGATCACCTGGCAGGAAAATTTCCGGCCGCTGTTGATGAAGACAATTTGTTGATCAATTCTGCCTGCTTTCCAACTGATAAGCTCATAGCCTACACAGAAGGACTCAGGCTCAACGAATCCATTGTATATCACGATGAACTCATTGCTGCCCGCCTCGATCGCATCCAGTTTGAGAAACTGATCAACAATGAAGAAGCTGATGAAATAAAAGCTATCGACATTTCAGAAGAAAAAGACTGTGTTGAGAAGCTCTCTCACCCCTACCAGATTTTTGTGTTTAATGGAAGAGAAATCATCAGGGATTTTACCTGGCTGACAGCGGGCAGGACATCCTTTCCCCTGGGCAATGGCAATACCGTCATTGGCAAACATCCGGTTTTCGTGGAAGAGGGGGCCAGGATACACGCCACTATCTTCAACACAGAGGAAGGACCTGTTTACATAGGCAAACATGCCCACATTATGGAAGGCAGCATTATTCGCGGTCCTTTTGCCATGGGTGAATTTTCGGTAATAAAAATGGGTGCCCGAATCTATTCCAATACTACATTGGGTCCCGGCTGTAAAGTGGGAGGTGAAGTACAAAACGTAGTATTTCAGGCCAATTCCAACAAAGCACACGACGGATACCTGGGCAATGCCGTGGTAGGTGAATGGTGTAATTTTGGAGCCGGCACCAACAATTCAAACCTGAAAAACAATTACGACGAAGTAAAGCTTTGGTCCTACATCTCCGAGCGATTTGAATCTACCGGACTGCAGTTTTGTGGTTTGATTTTTGGGGATCACTCCAAATGTGCCATCAATACCGTATTCAACACCGGCACAGTGGTAGGTGTAAGCACCAATATCTTTGGAAGCGGATTTCCGCGCAATTTTATTCCCAGTTTTTCGTGGGGTGGCAGTGCAGGATACGTTACTTATGATATCCGCAAAGCCCTGGAAACAGCCCGAAGAGTAGTGGCTCGTCGCAATATGAAACTTACCGAAGACGACGTCCGTATTTTGGAATATACTTTTTACGAAAGTGCCAGGTACCGGCCCTGGGATTAACATGCAACAACCTTTTTACAAACGATGGCTTTCGTACCTCACGGAGGTGCCAATCCTTTCTACCGGAAGCGACTACAATGAAGTACTCGACTTGTTTTTGGTCAAAGGCAGGTATCAGCTTTGCACCGAAAAAGCCATTTATTCCTACGGCGACAAATACGACAACTTTGCCAATGCCTTCAGACAGGTGAGCCTCAACGATGTGAACGATGTATTGGTACTGGGTCTTGGATTGGCCAGCATTCCTTACATCCTGGAAAAAATTCACCACAAAAATTTTGTGTATACCGGTGTAGAAATCGACGATGAGGTCGTTTACCTGGCTAGCAAATATGTACTGGATGAACTGAAGAGCGAAGTGCATGTATATACCACCGATGCCTATACCTTCCTCAGCATGGATGAGTCGCGTTATGATCTTATCTGCATGGATGTCTTTGTAGATGATACCATTCCGGACGAATTGCAAACCGAAGAATTTACCGAAATGCTCCGCGACACCCTTGCCCCCGGAGGCACCTTAATTTACAACCGCCTGGCCTATACCCCGGAGGATCAGGAAGGAACCCATCGGTATTTTGAAATTTTCAAATCCGTTTTTCCGCAAGCCCGCATTTACGAAACCGGCGGCAACCGCATGTTGATCAATCATTGACCGATGCAAAGTGATGATCTCATTCAGCAATGGAAAAAGGCAGTATCTGAAAAAAATCTACCCAATACTGATGCCTTCAAAACACTTCCGTTAGCAAATTCAGAGAAACTGGACGAAGACATATTGTCCTTGCACAATCATTTCAGTGCCTGCATAGATTGCCTATCGTGTGCCAATTGCTGCAAAACGACGGTCACGGTATTTTCGCATGAAGACATCAACAAAGCTTCCAGATTTCTGGGGGTATCGAAAAAAGAATTCATCAAAAAATACCTGATAGAAGATATGGGTGAATTCACTACCATCACAACACCTTGTCCTTTTTTATTGCCTGACAACAAGTGCAGGATATACGAGGCAAGACCCCACGCCTGCCAATCCTTCCCTCATACCGGTCGCCCTCATTTTCTGAAGCGACTCAATGCCCATAAAAACAATTTAAAAGTATGCCCGATTACTTATCATGTGGTGTCAGGCATTAAGAGTTAGTTTTGGCTGAAGGAGGGAGTACTGAGATAAAACCTTCCTTTAATCTTTTAAATTGAATTTAGCCTTTGGTTTTTCTTACAACATTAAGGGAATTAAGAGAATGAAGAATTTCTGATTTTATACAACTTACCCCACTAGATTACATTAATTTCCCAAAATCTGAATTGCGTCTCCAGTTGTTATATCTTTTGCAGGAATAACCCACATATAGACTTTGTACCTAATAATGGTATTCGGCAGGATTTAAACATTGGGAGCATCGAGTGACATAAAGGCTTAATCTGTCTATACTATCTTAATGTATCTTAATGTATCTTAATGCATCTTAATGCCTGTGCTGAAAAAGCGCAGCTTTCTGAAGCATTTTTAATAAAATATCCTAATCTCATTTCCAGGAAAAAGGTCTCTTTGCGGCACTAACCCACCTAATGACTTATCGCATAAAAAAGAGATTCAGCAGGATTAAAACATTAAGGGCATTTAGTGGCATTAAGGCTTAATTAGCCTATAAAATCTTAATGCATCTTAATTTTCTTAATGTTTCAAATAAAAGCCCAATCTCTTCCCAAGGGAAAAGTCTATATATGGGAAAAACCCTCATATAGACATAGTACCAAAAAAAAAGATTCAGCAGGATTAAAACATTTAGAGCATTTAGTGGCATTAAGGCTTAATTAATCTATACTAACTTAATGAATCTTAATGCCTGTGCTGAAAAAGCGCAGCTTTCTGAAGCATTTCAAAAAAAATACCTAATCTCTTCCCAAGGAAAATGTCTATATATGGGAAATATTACTAAAATCGGTAGCCCTTCCTTAATTCTCTTAATTCCCTTAATGTTAAACAAAGCCCAATCTCTTCATCTGGCAATAATTCTTCTTGTGGTACAAACCCACAGATACACCTTGAACCTGAAATTGGGATTAAGTAAGATATAAGCCTCAAAGAAGTTTTACAAAAGGCTCTGGAGTTTCATCGCCAGCCCCATATCTCCTTTGATTTTTACCTTGCCGGTCATTACGGCCATCATAGGATTGAGGTCGCCGCTTTTCATCTTCATGAGTGACTCACTATCCGTGCTGATGGTGCAGTCTGCTTCGGCATCATCCAGGCTTACAGCGTTGCCATTGGTGCCGTCTATAAGGATGGCATGATCGTCAATTACAAATTTGAGTTTGGCCCCGAAAGGAGCAGTATTGGCAGCTTGTTTTTTGAGTTCTTCAACAACAAAATTGATATCCATTTTAATTTTTTTGTGTGGTCATTAAATCAGGGAACCAAGATAAGATATTCTCTTACTTAAATACCTCTTGTTTTTCCTGTACGATGGTGAGCTCTTCTTCATTCATCAGGATGTCGAGGCAGGCATTGACCCTCGGCATCTCGTATTTGAAGTAGTATTTCATGGTATGGATCTTGGATTCATAAAAGGCAGTATCCAGTGAACCGTTGCCGGTGACCAGTGCCTTTTTGGCAGCCGTAGCCATTTTGATCCATTGATAACCCACCACCACGGTAGAAGCCATATCCATGAAGATGGTAGCATCAGCCAGGAACGATTCATAGTCGCCGGCCATGGCCATCGGGATGAGTCTGCTTAATACCTTTTGTACATCGCCCAATTTGCTTTCCAATTGTTTGACATAGGGCTTCAGATCGTCGTAAGTTGAAGCCTCCTGCATGGTTTCGGTCATTTTGGCCATCAGCAATTGCAATGCTCTTCCATTTTCCATGGTAATTTTTCTACCCAGAAGATCGAGCGATTGGATGCCGGTAGTACCTTCATAAAGTGACATAATTCTTACGTCACGATAGTATTGTTGCAAAACAAAGTCGGTGCAAAAGCCATAACCTCCCAGGACTTGTAGTCCATTGTCTATGGCTTCTTTACCCCTTTCTGCAGGGAAAGTTTTGGCCATTGGGGTAAGCAACTCTAATAAAAGATGGCTGTCTTTTTTCTCATCACCTTCACCTTCCAGGGCCAGGTCAACATATTTAGCCGTTTCGAGCAAAAGACTCAAAGCGCCTTCTACAATTGATTTTTGTTTGAGCAGCATGCGTCTCACGTCCGCGTGTTCAATAATAAGGGCCGGTTCCTGGTTGGGATTCTTCCTGCCATTGCTTTCTATTCTTCTGCCTTGTGGTCTTTCATTGGCGTATTGCAATGAAGCGTAATAGGCAGCTGTTGCGGTTGAAGTGGCAGTCATACCCACATCGATGCGTGCGCCATTCATCATCTGAAACATGTGCTTGAGTCCCTGATTGGCTTCACCCACCAACCAACCGGTGCAATTGTCATTTTCTCCGAATACCAGGTGGGTGGTACAATAACCCCGTTGTCCCATTTTCTGGAAGTCGCCGGCCGTAATTACGTCGTTGAACTCATTATTTTCCGGCATGAATTTGGGTACCACAAACAAAGAAATACCTTTTGTTCCGGCAGGTGCACCTTCAATCCTGGCCAATACCAGGTGAATGAAGTTGGACGCTGCATCGTGATCGCCACCGGAAATAAATATTTTCTGTCCTTTGATTTTATAGCTGCCATCGGCTTGCGGACTGGCCATAGTTTTCACATCGGATAATGAAGATCCCGCCTGGGGTTCGGTGAGACACATGGTTCCGGCCCAGGTACCGTTCAACATATTGGGAACGAACCGATCGATCAAGGCTTGGGTGCCAAAAGTGGTGATCAGGTGTGCAGATCCCGCTGTAAGACCCATATAACCGGTTACGTGGTTATTGGCCGATTCAAAAATGTGGTTGATGGCGTTGACCAGGAAGTGCGGTGCCTGCATGCCTCCGTGCGCGTGGTCAAAATACATGCCGATCCAGCCGTTTTCACCCGCATCTTTGAATATCTTTTTAATGTGGGGATGGATGATGACTTTGCCATCTTTGAAATAAGCCGGCTTTTCATCCATTTCTTTGAAGTATGGATACCAATCCTGATCTGCCCAGGATTTGGCCGCATCCAATAAAATCTCTATGCTTTCTTTGTCAAAATTGGCATAACGGGGAAGTTTGGTTACTTCATCGATGCCATGCACTTCGTACAACAAAAAACGAAGCTGATCCATATTTACGTAAGTTGCCATGCGAAACTAATTTTATGCAAATATACATCATTTTTTTAACTTTAAGTTAAATTTTTGATAAAATTTGGAAAAAATCCAGCATTTGCCACATAAATTTGGCAATCAGCCCTGAAAATGGGCCAATTGAAGAACTTTAAGCTGTTGTGCCGTCGAATTATTTTACCGGAGCGGCTTCCACCAGGATTTTATCCTTGATTAATTGGTTTTTTAAGGATTCGATGTTGACGAAAATAGAGATCTTGGATGAGGGTTCATCTTTGGATTTATACTCGAAATAAAAAATTTCTCTATCCAATACAAATAAATGCATATCACTATTGAAAAACCGATCGAAATAGGCCGGATTATCTTTAATGATTTGTTTGCCATTCTTACCAAGCAGGGGTTGAGGGAAATAATCGCCGGGAAAGCCATCCTGCAGCAGGGCCCTGAAACCATTCTGAATGGCATTTTGGAGAGAACTCCCTTTGGTTGGACCAAAGCCGTAGCATGTCACCCAAAGGTCTTTCACCGGAGCCTTGGGTGGAGCCTCTGACACCTTGTTGGAAGCAGATGTACTTTCTGCCACATCAGGTACTCTTTTAGCGGACGTGCAACCCAACATAAAAACCACCAGCAGGAATAAATGACTAGCAAGTAATAATCTCATTTTCAAACTCATATAAAAATTTTAATGTTGTAATGATGCAATTTATACCTTTGCACCGTCATATAAATAATAAATTTAAAACAGATATCACAAATTTGGTTGTCAATTTCAAAATTTACTGGACTGTAGGTCTTCTGGTTATCCTGACTGCGCCCCTCTCTGCTCAGAAATTCAATTACCTGATGAAGCCTGGCTTAAGCGGCATCGATGACTTTGTTTTCGACACGCTATTGCTAGCATCGGAAAGCTTCCCAGTCAAAAGCAAGGGAAAATGGGGTGTAAAAAAGGCAAATGATGAAGCCATCGTACCCCTAATGTACGATTCTGTAAAAATTGATGCCAAAGCCAAAATGATCCTGGCCTATAACCATCGATTGGTATCGAACTTTGGCCTCAATGGTAAGCAGCTGTCTTATCTGCAGGCAGACTCCATGTTCCGTGTCAAAGATCGAAATAAATGGCTGTTGCTGGCTGGTGAATTAAGCTCAACTTTAAAACAACAGCTGCCTGATTGGACTTTGCAATACAATGAAAATACCTTGCCGGAGGTAATTCTAAAAAATAAAAAAAGTCAGGAAGTTGATTCTCTACGACTGCAGGAAAATACCCGAATCTATACTTCTAAAGAAGGCTATGTGTTTATCAACGGAAGTATGTTCAGCAAAAATGGAGAAAAAATTAAACCCAGCAACAAATACACACAACTGATTCCGTGCAGTACGGGTTATATCCTGGCCAAACAGATGGGCTTTTGGGGCTTACTCAATGCGCATGGCAAACCCTTGCTGCCTAGTATTTATACCAGCATCGATACACTGGACGGCATTCCGCTCTTTCTTTTTGGCAGAAACAATCAATATTATCTGGCCGACACCCTCAACAAAAGAGTGGTATCCCAACCTGTCATCAAAGTAGTACAGCCGGGTGCCAAAGGCCATGTGGTGTTTTATTATCCCACCAAAACATTGAGTTATGATGCTATCACCCAAAGCATCGTACAATGGGATTTTGTGATTGACAAACCATTTGGAAAAACAGGATACTGGCTGGTTAAAAAATTTGGTTTATTCGGCTGTGTTGATCTCAACACCGGTGAAGAAATTATCCCTGCCAAATATGTGGAAATCTGGGAAGCCGGCGATGGCTATGTGATCGGCGCAGATGGGATTAAGAACAACGGCCAAATGAAGGCCATGGATGTGTATTACAATTACAAGTTGGTCCATCAAAACCGACTGATCCAGTTTCTTCCGTTCGCTGATGGCATCCTGACCGAAGCTGAAACGGAGCGCTGTGTCCTGGGGCAACAGTATCTCCAAAATTTCTGCCTCCCCAAAGGCACCTTTTACCCAACGAGTCGCGGTCATTTAATATCCGCGTATAGTGATGAAACCGGACCCGGGGTGTTTTTATCAAAACCATTTGCTGAGAGGAACTTTAACAAACCATATGAGACGGCCATCGATCTCAAACAAACCCTCACCGTCAATGGTAAGCCAGGCCTGTGGGTAAGGTATTCACAAAGCTGGGGCGTCATCGACTATGATGGCAATGTACTCATTGATTTCCAGTGGGATGAGATGAAAGAAATTATAGGCATGCCCCAGTTTTTTAAGGTGAAGAAAGATGGTAAGTGGGGGGTGATTAGGGTGGGGAAATAGTGTGGTTCGAGTGCCTCACCACACTATTCTTCGAGTGCCTCACCACACTATTCTTCGAGTGCCTCACCACACTATTTCGAGGGGCTCAGCATGCTATTTCGAGAGCCTCAGCACAATATTTCTAGGGGCTCAGTACACTAGGGTTACTCACCACAATTGGATTATTTCGAATATTTAGACATACTAACATGTGAACATATGAATACCGACAAAACTCCGTTTTATCGACACAAGCATATGAACATAACCCTTACCTTTGCCCCAAAATAAAAACCATGCAGGCATTTATTGTTGATGGCATACGCACTCCGATCGGTAGTTTTGGAGGAAGTCTGGGCCCGGTGAGGGGGGATGATCTGGCGGCACTGGTGATCAGGCAGTTGTTGGACAGGCACGCGAACTTGGATCCGGCGTTGGTGGATGATGTCATCCTGGGCTGTGTGAACCAGGCGGGAGACGACAATCGAAATGTGGCCCGTATGGCGCTTTTGCTGGCAGGAATGCCGGTATCTGTACCGGGAGAGACCGTGAACAGGCTTTGCGCATCGGGCATGTCGGCGGTGGTGCAGGCGGCCAGGGCCATAAAGGCGGGGGATGGACACCTTTTTATCAGTGGTGGCATGGAACACATGACCAGGAGTCCGTATGTGGTATCAAAGGCGAGTAAGCCGTTTGGCACAGATTCTCAAATGGTGGATTCAAGTTTCGGGTGGCGGTTTGTGAATCCCAAAATGGAAGCCCTGTATGGTACCGAAGCCATGGGCAAAACAGCCGAAAACCTGGCGGAAATGTACAACATATCCAGAGAAGATCAGGACGCCTTTGCGTATTGGTCGCAAATGAAAGCGGCAGCAGCCAGACAATCGGGTCGTTTAGGGCAGGAGATCACGACGGTAGCTATACCCGTAAAGGGCAAAGGCCCTATCATTTTTGAACACGACGAATTTATCAAAGCCAATACGAGTACTGATGTTTTGGCTACGCTGAAGCCCGCCTTCAAAAAAGACGGCACCGTTACGGCAGGCAATGCCTCCGGACTCAATGATGGGGCAGCAGCTTTGCTGATCGCTTCGGAGCAGGCCTTACAACAGCACAACCTCATTCCCCTCACCCGCATCATCAGCAGTGCTGTGGTGGGTGTAGAACCCCGCATTATGGGCATCGGTCCTGTTAAAGCCAGTCAACAAGCTCTGGCAAAAGCGGGGTTGACCCTGGACCAAATAGACCACATAGAAATCAATGAAGCCTTTGCCGCCCAGGTATTAGCCTGTACCCGACAGTTAGGATTGGCAGATAATGACCCGCGCATTAATCCCAATGGGGGTGCCATTGCCTTGGGGCATCCGCTTGGCATGACAGGTGCCAGAATTTTATTGGCGGCCTCCAGAGAATTGGTCAATACCGGGAAAAAATATGCCCTGGTGACGATGTGTATTGGTGTGGGGCAGGGGTATGCGGTGGTGGTAGGCCGATAGGAGCAATCCATTGCGCCCGTATATGCCGTGCCGCAATAGATTGCAGTGGAAATGTTAGAAGTCAGAATTATCAGTTCCTTTAAAAAATGTATCGAATTTGATGGTCAAAAAAAACAAGTTCATTTTATTTTTTCTGTTATTGGTGGGAAGAGTCTGTGTTGGGTTTTCACAAAAGGCAGAAACAATAGAGTATCGAAACGATGGCAGCGTGCTGTCTTCATCAGGTGTGGAGAAAGATGGCAGCCATTATACCAAGGTGTACGACAATCATGGGAATGTGATTGCCAAGTTTATTTCCGGTGACAATACCTACAAGAGGGGGCAGATCATCTTTTACGGGGAAGATGAAAACATGGAATATCCATATTTTGACTATAGTAATGTTTTGGCGGATACTACCTTTTACAGGGCATTGGGTTACACATCAAGGATGAAGTACTACTTTATGTATGATTCAGCTGAATATGTGATTAGGCTGAGGTTGTTTGAGAATGGGAAGCCGGCGTGTAAATCTTACAGGGACTATGGTGATAAACACTGGACCAATTATTATTATGACAAGTCGGGAAAATACCTGGGGACCGGCACTACGGATGGTTATTATAAGCCCCTCGATGGAATGAACATAAGGTACTATGGACTATTTGAGGCTGGTCCGCAGCCGGCTGTGCCCTTCGGGGTGTATCAGAGTAGTAAGGGTGTGATCCAGTCTGCCGTATTTTTCAACTCGCGGGGAGAAGAGGTGGGTAAATGTGAATACAAAAATGGCTTTCCTTACAATGGACTTGCCCTGGAAGCCGATTTTATCTGGACATACTTTACACAAAAGAAATATAAAGAGGGATTGGTAACCGGGGATATTACCGAGTACGATTATCACTTCAAAGTTTTGAATGTGTATGCCAAAGACAAGACCCCGATGGGCAGCAGGACCACAAGTTCAACTACACCTAAAAACAGCTACAAGGATGGACGGCCCTATTCCGGCGTTTTCAATATTGACTACAGCGTAATAGAAATGTGGGAAGGCAAAAGAAACGGTGTTACAAAATCGTACGATTTTCTAACCAGGGATACCCTCTCCATCGAAACCTACAAAGATGGTATAAAACAAGGATATGCTGCCTTTACCCCCATACAGGGTCATGTTATGGCAGAAGGTTATTATAAAGACGACATGCCCTTTGAAGGTGATTTTGTATTGAGGAGGACAAATGATTTTGTCAATGTCTCAACTTATAAAAATGGGGTAATGGTAAAGGCAACTACTTACATACCCAAAACAAAAGGAAATAAATACCTGGATTTCCAGTACTTTTCTACTTGTGAGTTCAGAGGAGGCGAGCCCTACGAAGGTTTATTATATGATGATAAAAAATATGATTTTCGTACCTATAAATCAGGTTTGTTAAATGGCATATCTTATTATTTGTTAAGTGGCAGGGACACCTCCTATCTTACTACCTATGTAGATGGCAAACGACATGGCCTGTCATTTCAAAAAGATGGGACTACAGGGCAGCGGGTAATTGGCTATTATAAAAATGACGTAAAATTTGAGGGACAGTTTCAGAATGAAAAAAATCAAAGGCAAATTTTTGAATACAAAAACGGAGTGCCGGTAAGGGTGATAGAAAACAATTCCGATATAATTAGTTACTTTGGGTTGATCAATGAAAAAAAAGAGGGTCTTTGTGTGCAACAGCAGCGATTCGGTCCCAAAAATAAATGGGAAATTATCTGTAAAAACGACCAGCCCTATGAAGGTTTTTGGATAGAAGAAAATAAAATCATCAGCTATAAGGCAGGACAACAAACCGGCCTCCTATGGGAATATGAATCAAACGATTTGATAAAGTTAAATGCGAAGTATGTTTTAGCTAATGGAGTGAAAAATGGAAAGGCCGTCATTTTTGATGTTTATGAAAATGGTGACTCTATCCAAATGGAATACCAAGGCGGTATAGTAAAAAATGGCCCGCTGGTAACAACAGATACCAGAACCAGAATCAAAAAGGTGTTTTTTATAAAAAATGGAGTAGCCAGTTCTGACAGCACCTATCTGTATCCATCTTACGACGGCAAACCAAAAGAATACCTCAAATTCCAGAACGGCAAAATAAAAGAAGGCATAGAATATCAATACGATATAATCGCCATCACCAATCAATACAAAAATTATTTATTGGTGGAAAGCAGGGGCAGATACGATGAAGACCGAGAATTTACCATTAAATGTAATGGTTTAAAATGTAGGTTTTATGACCGATACCACAAATTATTTGCAATCTACCTTTACGATACATTGAACCAAAGCCTTTCCATAACCACCAAAGATGTTACCGGTGATAGCTTGCGGGCCAAAATTGTCAATGATACTTTGGCAGAGGGGAGTATTTTGTTTTACAACTACAAAAGGGCTAAACGCCACGATCATTTTATCTGGGACAAAGCCATCGTCACCCTTGACAAAACAGGTACCAGCATCACACTGATCAATGAAAAGTATGATTTTTATCCCATCTATACCACCACTGAAAAAATGGCTGTACCGTTTCCGTTTTATGATGCCAATCTGCTGATTATAAAGTTGATCAACAGCGAACAAATCTTCAAGGTCAGCTACAAAGACAGAGCCAATCACCAGTTGTATGGCAGCCACACTGCTGAGGGCTGGAATATAAAAGATGGATTGACCCTGGAACAAAGCGGCAACGAAATTACGGCCCGTATGTACCGCGACTACGCAGTGGAAAAGGAAGAGGTAATTTCTTCGGCCAGGATTGGGGAGTGGGTGAAGGTGAATACATTAAAGAAAAAATAAATCAGCAGGGAATAAAGATTAGCCGTTGGCATTTGGCGTCATCATTTCACCCCTACGGGGTTACATTTGCGGTGCGCGGATTCGGGTCATCATCATTACACCCCTACGGGGTTGCATCCCGGTGCGCTGATTCGGGCTATCATCATGCCACCCCTACGGGGTTGCTGTTGGGTTACATTGATTTGCGCCATCATCATGCCACCCCTACGGGGTTGCATTTGCACTGCGCGGATTTTCGCTATCATCATGCCACCCCTACGGGGTTGCATTCCGGTACGCGGATTTCGGCTATCATCATGCCACCCCTCCGGGGTTGGTTTGTTAAGCGATCATCTTGGCTATCTTCTTGCCACCCTGATGGGGTTGACCTTGTCATAGCGGATGCAGGCGGTGCGTGGTGTGTTCTACAAGGGTATAAATTCTTTCAGCGAGTAAGAGGATTTTGGGGAGATGGGCTAGTGGCGTTAAAGAAAAATAACTATATAAAGGGATTTTCTATATCGCTCCTACGGGGCTACAAGATAGAGCGGTATATTCTTTTGTAATATTGCACCCTGTTGGGGTGCCGTGCGATCATTGAATGTTGGCGGTCTTAATACAGATCTAAGGTTTTAAAATTTAGATGGCACATTGACGAAGGGGTGCATAAAATTTTAAGTCAAGGTGAAACATAATGTTAACATAGGAAACACATTTTTTACGGCGAGGCCAGGTATTGACGATAGGAAGTCATTTTTATTATTGTTGCAATAATGGGTTATTGCTTTCAATACATATTTTACTTCTATAGCACCTAATAGTGTTGTATATTTGTATTTATTTCATTTTTAGGGTAATTTTAAGCACTCAAATATGACATTTGGAGGAAAAATATCGTTCACACGCAAACAATTGAAACTATCGCAAGATGATTTGGCAAAAAAAATTGGCACATCTGCACCGATTGTAGGGAGGTATGAGAGAGATGAGGTTAAGCCTTCCATTGATGTTGCTGCCAAAATTGCTGATGCCTTAGGTGTGTCCATTGACTACCTCTTGGGTAATTCTGAAAAGATGGTTTTAGATAAAAAAAATCTACAAAGATTAAAAGAGATTGATCAGCTGGCCGATGAGGATAAATATAATATTTTCTATACCCTGGACAATCTGATCAAAGCAGCTAAACTTAAAAATATTACTACCTTATGAAGACACAAGATATAATGATTGTTCACCCATCCAATGATGAGCAAGTGGCTATTCTTAAAGCATTTTTAGAAGCGCTTAAAATCAAATTTGAAATTTCAAAAGAAGATGCCTACAATGCTGATTTTGTGGCTAAAATCGAAAAGGCCAGACAAGATTATAAAGATGGCAAAGGCAAAAAATATACAGCTGAACAACTCAATGATCTATGGAAGTAATCTTCTTACCAGACGCTGATGATGACCTACAATTTTGGATTTCTGCGGGTAATAAAGTAATTATTAAAAAAATAGTTCAACTTATTGACGATATAAAAGTTCATCCCTACACCGGGCTTGGCAAGCCGGAACCCTTAAAGCATATACTTTCTGGTGCATGGTCTCGGAGGATAAATAAAGAACACCGATTAATTTATGAAATGGATGGCGAGAAAATTCTGATTCTTTCGGCAAGAGGACATTATTGATACAGTCATTAAAAAGTAATTTTATTCATTGAAAACTGAATTCGCTGGATGTAATTTTGTCATTTAACCTATAAACGGATCCACACTCAAAAACCTACCTACCCTCGGATCATACACCCTAAAACCATAATCCTGTTGGTTGGCTTCGCCTTTGACTTCGTTGTCGTTTTCTTTGCTGTTGTAGCCGTAGCGGTACTCCACATTGGGCAGGGAGCCACTGCGATCGGTCATGACCATGCCAAAGGGGTAGTAGTCCTGGTAGGAAATGACTTCCGGCAGGTAAAGTTTCTGGCTTTGGTTGGCGGATAGCAATTTTTTGTTAGATACAATGACGGATATGTTGCCCAAATGGTTGGTGAGCTCGTAGTGGCGGATGCCGGCGGTGCTTGTTGAGGTTGTCAAGAGGTGTATTCTTATGGCAAGTTAAGGGATTTTGGGGGGATGGGCAAGGGGGCTAGAAAATAAATATCTTGTGACTCATCAGACTTAACCGGGTGGAGCAATTGGAAAAATGGGTGCCCATATAAATATAGTTCCCTAAACCAATATTTATCTGAAGTTGCAAACTTCAGAAAGCTCGTTGGGGAAGGGGTTGGATGATAATTAAAGGTATAGGTCAATGCAGTATCGCAAGGATATTTAACCTTGAACAGCAGGTCTGGATAAACTTAAAACAGCGTGGTACCCTGTCTGGGTGCCATGTGATCAATGAATGTTGACAGCCAATAAAACAGAGGTGCATGCTATGACAAAAGACGCCATAGAACTTTATATCGAAGAGCTAAAGAATATATTTACAAAGAGAGACCAAATGCCAATAGGGATCTGAAGTTGCAAACTTCAGATAGCTCGTTGGGGAAGGGGTTGGTGGTCATCCAGTATACTGGTATTTGTACTTGATAATAATGGCGGTGATCTACTGGAGTCATTTGGTTTTTATGTCGCTCCTACGGAGCTACATTTCTTTTGCGGGGTTGTTTTGTAATGTGGCACCCTTTTGGGTGCAATTTCTAATATGAATGGTGATAGCCTAAATAATTGTATGGAATTTTATAGCAAAAGAAGCCGTCCAGCTTTATATCGACGAGCTTATACAGGTTGACAATCTTCTATTTTGTTGTTTTTTTGGTAGAGAATAATTTTCCATCGGTTTATGACATCAATATTATGTGATAATTGTTTGCAGCTATTAAATAGACTAAAACGTTTGAATCAAGTATATTTGATGTCCAAATTAGCGTTAAAATGTATACATACAAAATTCATTTGCATAAAGAAAGTGAAGGTGGATTCTCAGTTTCGGTACCTGCTTTGCCCGGTTGCATAACTTATGGTGAAAATTTGGATGAAGCTATTGTCATGGCCAAAGAAGCCATAGAACTTTATATAGAAGAGCTAAAAGAGCGAGGTGAATCCATTCCCGACGACAGTAATACATTGGAATACTCTTTGAGTTTAGAAATTGCATGAATTTAAGCCCAAAACACCTGATTGCTTTGTTAGAACTTCATGGTTTTGTGTACAAACGGTCAAAGTGTGCTCATCAATTATTTTATAACCCTGTAACCAATAAGATTGTAATAGTTCCTGTCCATGGGGGTAAGGATATGAAAAAAGGTACTTTTTTAGCCCCCCTAGTCCCTAAAACCTAGTCCCTAAAACCTATAACCTACCTACACCCTAACCATCGTCAATATCGTGGCGATGGCAACAGTCTCTCCGGTTTCATCGTACACATCCACTAAAAATTTGACGATACCTTTTTCGGTGTCAGCTTCGTCTTTTTTGTCCTGGAGGATTTTTTCTTTTACGGTGAGTCGCACGCCGATGGTCATGCCGGCGTAGACGGGTTTGGTGAATCTGCATTCTTCAAGGCCGTAGTTGAGCATCACAGGGCCTTTGGCGGCATCTACAAAGAGGCCGGCGGCGGCGGAGAGGACGAAGTAGCCGTGGGCAACACGCTTTTCAAAGGGGGTGCCTTCGAGCGATGTTTCATCGGTGTGGGCGTAGAAATGATCCCAGCTTACATTGGCAAAGTTGACGATGTCGGCTTCGGTGATGGTGCGTTTGTGGGTGATGAGGGTTTGCCCTACTTCGAGTTCATTAAAGGATAATCTAAACAAATGGGCAGCGGCGTTTTTGTATTCACCTCCGTATTGGTATTGACCGGTAATCTCGGTTAGTGTGGTCGGTGAGCCCTGGATGGCACAGCGCTGCATGTAGTGTTTTACTCCACGCATGCCTCCCATTTCTTCTCCTCCCCCTGCCCTACCGGGACCGCCATGTACCAGCATTGGCATGGGTGAGCCGTGACCGGTAGACTCGGGTGCACTTTCTTTGTTGAAAACCAGGATCCTGCCGTGGTGGGTGGCGGCACCTACTACATAATCTCTGGCGATGCGGTTATCAGCCGTGGTGATGCTGCTGCACAAGGAACCTTTGCCCAGCTTCACGAGGGCTATGGCTTCATCTATTGTTTTATAAGGCATGAGGGTGCTCACCGGACCAAAGGCTTCGATTTCGTGGGCTGCCTTACAGGCAAAACCATCGTCGGCCCTCAAAAGGATGGGCGACATAAAGGCACCTTTGTTGATATCCCCGCCGATGATATTCACGTTGTCTAAATCACCGTATACGATGCTGGCTTGCTCCATGATGCGGGTCACCTGGGCTCTCACATCGTGTAGCTGCGCCTTTCCTGCTATGGCTCCCATGCGCACACCCTCTGCCCTCGGATCACCGATGGCGGTCTTGGACAGGGCCTTGCCCAGGGCAATTTGTACGTCTTCCATCACATCTTCAGGTACCATGATGCGTCTTACAGCGGTGCATTTCTGTCCTGCTTTGACGGTGATTTCTTTCCGCACTTCTTTGATAAAAATATCAAACTCTTCGCTGCCGGGCTTTACGTCGGTGCCCAGGACCATGGCATTGAGCGAATCGGCTTCCATGTTGAAGGGTACGGCTTCTTCGGTGATGCGGGGGTGCGATTTGAGCATTCTGCCGGTAGAGGCAGATCCTGTAAAGGTGACTACATCCTGAGAATTGACATAATTGAGGATATCGCGGGCATTGCCACAAATCAATTGCAGGGCTCCTTCGGGCAGAATGCCGGATGCGATGATGTCGTGCACCATAGCTTCTGTCAAAAATGAAGTGAGGGTAGCCGGTTTTACGATGGCCGGTACGCCAGCCAACCAGTTGACGGCACATTTTTCGAGCATGCCCCAGATCGGAAAATTAAAGGCG
>CALJKQ010000070.1 GCA_937973565.1 uncultured Saprospiraceae bacterium
GGCAAGATAGCGCGTTGCTAATTGCTCAAAAATATGCAGTTGGTCGGATGCTTACCGTTTATCACCATCACGATAATAGCTACCCCCCCACACTATTCACCTCTACCCAATACCCGTCAGGGTCTTGAAAAAAGACTTGTTTTATGCCATCGGCACGAATGTTGACCTTGTTGGGGGTACCCGGCCAGTCAGAATAGGCTATTTTGTTGTCGATTAATATTTTTAACAAGGCATCAAAATGATTTGTGGTCAGGGCCAGATGCACGGCTTTGTTTACGATCACGGTATCTTTTAAATGGGATATCAAATGCAGCTCCTTCCCTTCTCCCAGGGATAGCCAACGGATGCCCTCCATCCTGGTCTTATTGGTGATTTCTGACAAGCCCAAAACCCGGGTGTAAAATTCGACAGATCGGTTTACGTCCTTTACAGAAAGGGCCAAATGGTTGAAGGTTACATTCAATGTGGGTCCACTTTGCCCAAATAGGGTATAACCACACAACATCAGGACCACCATCATTTTTGTTTTTATCATGCCGGTATTTCTTTGCATTTTCTTTCACTTTATATTCAAATGTACCCATTATTTTAAATGGTATAGATTATTTTTCAAATCGGCATCCTTTGTAATTGGCCATTGAGCTGCTTATTTAAAGATCGTAGCTCCACCCTGTTATACAACCCTGCCTGTCCCAATAAAGGCAAGGGCCAATGTTGGCATCGCCGTTTATCGCATTAAATGTCATGCCTGGTTCTTCCCATAAATATCCACCCTAGTCCCTAAAACCTATCCCCTAGTCCCTATCCCCCAACACCTCATCCCCAAAAATCGACAGTTGATCCTTTTCCCCTTGCCCATCTTACCCACTGTTTCCACCTTTGTACAACAAAATCAAAATCATGAGAAATTGCATTCTTTTATTCTTATCATTCTTCTTTTTACTAACCCTCAACGCCCAGGAATCTGCCATCAAGGGCTGGGTCAGAGACAATGTAACGGAACAGGGCCTCATCGGGGCTACGGTCACGGTAAAGCTGCAGGCAGAGGTGATCACGGGCACGGTGACGGATGCAGACGGGCACTTTTACATCAAAGGTTTGGCGGCGGGCAGGTACCAGCTGGAGTTTTCGTATACGGGGTACAAAGCGGTGACGCTGCCCAATGTGCTGATTACTTCGGGTAAGGAAACGGAAATGGAGGTGGTCATGGAAGAGGGCATTGTGCTGGAAGAAGCGGTCATCGTGGCTACGGCTGACAAAGACAAGGCCATCAATGAAATGGCGACCATCTCGGCACGGACGTTTTCGCTGGAAGAGGTGACCCGTTACAGCGGAGGTAGAAATGATGCCAGCCGTCTGGTCAGCAATTTCGCGGGGGTGGCCGCGGCCAATGACAACCGTAACGACATCGTGGTGCGGGGCAATAGTCCTGCCGGCATCTTGTGGCGACTCGAAGGCATACCCATACCCAATCCCAATCATTTTTCTACGCTGGGCACTACGGGGGGACCGGTGAGTGCGCTCAATACCAACCTGCTTAAAAATTCTGACTTCCTTACCTCGGCCTTCCCCGCGGAGTACGGCAATGCCCTCTCAGGTGTCTTTGATGTGGGCTTTCGCAGTGGCAACAAAGACAAGTTTGAAACTACCCTGCAATTGGCGGCCTTCAGCGGACTGGAAGCCATGGTGGAAGGGCCTTTGGGCAAAAACAAGGACAAGTCGTTCCTCATCAGTTACCGATACTCTTTTGTGCAGCTGGCAGAAAAGTTTAACCTCAATTTTGGTACCAATGCCACACCTAACTACCAGGACCTATCGTTTAACATCGACCTGGGCAAATCAAAGCTGGGCAACTTCAAACTCTTTGGTATCGGCGCCGGTAGCAACATCAACTTTATCGGCAGGGAACTCGACGCCGAAGATTTTTTTGCCTCCAAGGATGCCGATTCAAAGGCTACTTCTGCGCTCAACCTGGGCGGACTGAAACACACCTACATGATCAACGATCACCACTATGTGAGGACCACCCTGGCGTACTCCCAATCTCAAAACACTTTTACCGAAGACAAATACAGAGACACCACCTACCTTTCTGCTTTCAGAAATACCGATGTGAAGGACGACATCCATCGCCTGACCCTGCACAGCTATGTCACTTCCAAATTCAGTGCAAAAATCAGCAGTAAACTCGGCGTTACCATAGACAATCGCAAATTGATATCTACGGTAGATGATCGCGGCCTGGGCTTTGATTTTGACCAGGACGGACAAGCCGATCTGCTGCGCATTCGCAACATCAATGGCAACGTCACCACCGTAGAGCCTTATGCCAACCTGAAGATCAAAAGCAATGATCACCTCACCTATGTAGTGGGTCTTCATGCCCAGCTCCACACCCAGACCTCCAACTTTGCCCTGGAACCCAGGCTGGGCATCAACTATACCGTGAGCAGCACATCAGCCTTCAACCTGGGCTACAGCCTGCACAGCCAGCTCCAACCCCTGCCCGTCTTCTTTTTGCTCATACCCGATGATCAACAAAACTTCGTGGCTTCCAACCAAAACCTCGACTTCACCCGCGCCCACCATTTTGTGCTGGGTTACGAATACAAGCCCAACAAAGACTGGAGAATTAAAACTGAAACTTATTATCAGTCCCTATACAATGTACCTGTGGAAAGGGTGGCTTCTTCTTTCTCTCTGCTGAATGCCGGGGCTGATTTTGTCTTTCCCCAGATCTCCCACCTGGTCAATGAAGGCAAGGGTCGCAACTATGGCGTAGAACTTACGGTTGAAAAATTCTTCAGCCGGTCGTACTATGCCTTATTCACCACCTCCCTCTTTCAAAGCAAGTACAAGGGCAGTGACGGCATCGAAAGAAATACCACCTTCAACAATGAATACGTGATCAACGCTCTGTGTGGCAAGGAATGGAAGATCAACCCCAAATGGATGCTCACCACCGATATGAAATTTACCGTAGCGGGTGGAAGATACGTAACCCCCATCGACCTGGCCGCATCACAGCTGGCGGGCAAGGAAGTACTGCAGCAGGACAAGGCCTTTACCGAAAAACTCAGTCCCTACCTCAGGCTCGACCTCAAGATCGGGGTAAGGACCAACCGTAAGGGCTGGAGCCAGTATTTTGCTATGGACTTCCAAAATCTGACCAACCACCAAAACGTCTTTTTGAAGCGGTACAATGCCAGTGCGGGCAAGATCGGCACCGTTTACCAGATCGGCTTCTTCCCCGATATTTTGTGGAGGGTGCAATTCTAAAATGAAGGCATATGATCAGCTACGGTGGAAAAAAATGTTTGGTTCATTTAGTATTTTTGTCGTACCAATATGTCTATAACCCTCCTTCCATCCAATAAGCCCATCGTAGGTTTTGACGACCGGCCCTTCCTGTTGATCGGCATCCCCGTCATTGCCTTAATGGTGGAGATCATCCTTTTTGGCGCTGACATTTTTAGCGATGCCAAGGCAGCCCCGCTGGTATGTTATGGCGTAAGTCTGTACTACACCTTCTTTTTCTGGATCGCCTTCCGCCAGGTTTATGTGTATTTAATCCGCAAGATGCCCGAAGACCACGAAGTGAGAAAGCGACAAATCACTACTTCGTTGTTGGGCATCCTCGGCTTTTTTGTGTTGGATCTGTTACTCACCGGTTTTCTGGCCCTCATAGCAGATCCCCTCACTGCCGATAAGGAATCGCCCAATTTTGTGGTCAAGACCATTACCAGCCTGGTTTTTACCCTGCTGATCATGAGTTTTTACGAAAGTCTTTACCTCGCGGTAAAAATTGGTAAACACGCTTTGGAAAAGGAAAAGTTGTTGCGGGAGAATACCTTGTCGCAACTCGCCGGCCTGCGGGCCCAGATCAATCCGCACTTTCTTTTTAACAGCCTCAACACCCTCAGTCAGCTCATTTACGAAGATGCCCAAAAAGCAGAACAATACGTGGTAAAAATGGCCATGGTGTACCGCCACATGCTCGATGAAACAGGGGAGACCCTGACCCCGTTGAGCCAGGAACTTAAATACATCGGCGCCTACCAGTTCTTATTGAAAGAACGTTTTGGCGATGCCATCCAATTTGTAGATGAAATACCCGAGGCGGCCCGGTCGCGCTACGTAGTCCCCTTGGCCTTACAGATCGTACTCGAAAACTGTGTAAAACACAACGCCGCCACTGCGGACCGGCCTTTGACCATCCGTATCTACATCAGTAATCACGGTGATTGTCTATGCGTAGACAACAACATCCTGCCCAAGCCTGCCATCATCGATTCCCCGGGCCTGGGTCTCAAAAACATACAGCGGCGCTACGCCTTTTTTACCCCTCAGCCCGTTACCACCCATCAGCAAGGAGGTAAGTTTACCGTGTGTCTGCCCCTGCTGGTCTCCAAAGAAATTGTCAAATGATCCGCCTGGCCCTCATTGAAGACGAGCTACCCGCCGCCAATCGCCTAAAACGACTGTTGGGCGAATGCGACATCCAAACCGAAGTCGTAGCCCATTGCGACAGCGCCGCCAAAACCAAAGCCTACCTGGCTGGCAACCCGCCCATCGACCTGCTGCTTTGCGACATCCGCCTCGGTGATGGCCTCAGTATCGAAGCCCTGCTAGAATCCCAAACCACCATCCCCGTCATTTTCACCACCGCTTACAACGAATTTGCCCTCGAAGCCTTTAAGCTCTACAGCATTGATTATCTCTTAAAACCCATAGCCCCAGAAGACCTGCAGTCCGCCCTCCAAAAGTTTATCAACTTCACCGGCAAAAGAGCCGACAACAGCACCCAACACCATGAAGTGTATTCCTTTCTCACCGCTTCCACCAAAAGCAACTTCACCCTCCGCCAGGGCAACCAGCTCATCGTCATACCCACCTCTGATATCGCCTACTTCTACGCCGAAGAAGGCCTCACCTTCTTGGTCAACCGCCTCGGCAAAAGATACATCTGGGATGCCACCCTCGATCAACTCCAAAAAGAACTACCCAGTCACGAATACTTCCGCATCAACCGCGGCATGCTCGTCAAACACAGCGCCATCCTCAAGATAGAGCAATACCCCAACGGCCGCTACCTCCTCACCCTACACCCCGACCACAAAACCGAAACCATCGTAGCCCGAGAACGCGCCAAGGACTTTAAAGAGTGGTTGCAGGCTTAATATAATATACACAGCATATATAATGATATCCCCCGTAAGGACGCAATGAATTGCGCCTCTTTCTTTATATACCCACTCACCCAAAAATCAACCCCGCTATGCACCATACGCTCCCCTGTATTCATTTGGCGACATCCCGGTCTTTTGCTTAAAAAGGCGGGTGAAATGTTGTTGGTACTTAAAACCCAGTTCATACGAGATTTCTGAAAATGACTTTGGACTCTCCAGGATCCGCTGCTTTGCAATCTCTATGGTCTTGGCCTGAATGTATTCCTGTGCCGTTTTGCCGGTTTCTTTTTTAACCAGATCGCCAAAATAATTGGCTGATAAATGAAGCTGATCGGCGCAATATGCCACCGTTGGTAATCCTTTGGATGGTAGTTGGTCTGATTGAAAATAATCATTGAGCAAGTTGGCAAACTGTTCGAGAATACCTCTATTGACCTTTTCCCTCGTAACAAACTGGCGATCGTAAAAACGGATACTATAATTTAAAAACAGTTCTATATTGGAGGCTATCAGTCTTTTGCTGTGTCTGTCAATCGTTCCTTCCAGTTCTGTTGAAATTTTGTTGAAACAATCCATCACGGTCTGTCGCTCTTTCTCCGAAATGTGGAGGGCTTCATGCGATTCATATCCAAAAAACGAATATTCCTTGATTTGCCTGCCCAGGGCTGTGCCGTGGATGAGGTCGGCATGAAAAACAAGTCCATGACCCATCGGTTGGTAAGGCTCTCCCGTGGTTTCGATTTGCACAACCTGCCCCGGGGATATAAATACCAGGGTGCCTTCCTGATAATCGTAGTAGTTGCAACCGTATTTTAAGTCACCACAATTTACCTGTTTCAAAAAAATGCAGTAAAACCCATAGTTGACCTTAACCGTTTTTGCCCCATCCCAGGTCCTGAGTGGTGCCTTTGAAAAATCAAGAACAGACACCAGTGGGTGCAGGGTGCTTTGGTTGTTAAACGCATTGAATGCGCTGATGGTGTCAAATTTATAGACAGGTACCATGCTTGCTGTTATTTTTATTCAAAGTTAGGCTTTTGTTCGGGAGTTGAGCCACAACCCTGACCCAATCAGTAATAATGGTAAACAATACCGTGATCCGGATAAAGTACGCCATTGAAATGCACCTATCTTTGCAATATAAACAATCACATACATGAATCACTTCAATCGTCGCCAATTCCTCATGAGCAACCTGGTTGCAGGTGCCGCCATCGTAGCAGGTCAGTCATTGACAGGCCGGAACCAAAATACAACAGAAGATTCACTTTCAGTAAATCCGGCTATCAAAGGAATGAAAAGAAAACTTGGCAAGCTGGAAGTTTCGGCCCAGGGTCTAGGCGGACTGCCGGTAGTAGGTTTTTACGGCAGGGGTGTCAGAGAACAAAGCCATGTAAATAAACTTTACCAAACTGCCTTTGAAAACGGGATTACTTTTTTTGATACCGCCGAAGTATATGGTCCGCTTACCAATGAAATCCAGGTTGGAGAGGCTGTAGCCGCATTTCGAAAAGACGTTGTCATAGCCACCAAATTTGGATTTGAAGTGGATCCCAATCACCAGAGTGGTCGCGGTCGTCCGTTGAACAGCAGTCCGGCTAACATACGAAGGGCAGTGGAAGGTTCATTAAAGAGATTAAAAACCGACTACATAGATTTGTACTACCAACACAGGGTCGATCCCAATATCCCCATTGAAGACGTAGCCATGACGATCAAAGACCTGGTCAAAGAGGGCAAAATTTTGCACTGGGGCTTGTCGGAGCCGGGTCTCAATACCATTCGCAGGGCCCATGCCGTACATCAGGTGACTGCCATTCAAAACGAATATTCATTATGGACCAGAGATTCCGAAAAGGCCGTACTACCTTTGTGCGAAGAGCTGGGCATAGGTTTTGTGCCATGGTGTCCACTCGGCTATGGCTTTCTGGCTGGTGCCATCAATGAAAATACAAAATTTGGTCAGGGCGACTTCAGAGCCATCCTACCAAGGGTTACACCAGAAAACATTGTGAAAAACCTCCAACTCCTGGATTTTATCAAAGAATGGGGCCTTCGCAAAAGAGCCACCGCCGCTCAAATATCACTGGCCTGGCTGCAGGCTCAAAAACCATGGATTGTTCCCATCCCCGGCACCTCCAACCTTGTTCACCTAAAAGAAAACCTGGTAGCCAATAGCCTAACCTTCTCTAAAGATGAAATGGCAGAGTTTAATATGGGTCTGTCCAAAATCGAAATTGCAGGTCCAAAAAACACCCAGGCCATCATTGATGCAATGGGCGTAGAGGCCGCAGCCAAAATGTAAATCCTAAAATTATCATGAGATGAAAACCATACCAGGGCTGCTTGTTGGCCTGTTTTTTACCACTGTGGTGGCTGCCCAACATAACCAAGATGTCGCTACGGCACCCATAAATACACCAGAGCAAAAAGAAGTAATCCAACTTTCTGCTAAAAAATGGCAATGGATGGCTGATAAAAATACCGACTCCCTCCTGGTATTGTTTGATGAAAAGTCAGTCT
>CALJKQ010000071.1 GCA_937973565.1 uncultured Saprospiraceae bacterium
ATGCCTTCAACAATGCCAATATCAAAAACTTTACCCAAGGTGTCTACTTTGAATTTGACCAATACCTTACCTCCTACCCGCTCTTCTTTAGCAGCTGAAGGGTACTGCATGCTATCGGCAATTATTTTATAAACGCCTTCTTGACCTCCGTTGACAAAAACCGGCATCTTATCCACTACGGCCATCTTTGGGCTTTTATTGGCCTTCTTTTTGTTGCTCTTTGTCTGAGCCATCACCGGCAGGACAAAAATCAGCATCAGCAAGCCAAGCATCATCTGGATTTGTATTCTATTCATTTTCATGGCGGCAAAATTATTAAAAAAAATCAACAGAATTTACATTTCTTATTTACCTTATGTTTTGCTAAACAGGCAACATTTTTCTCGGATAAGCCTACACTTTCTTAACTCTGAATTAAACTACCTCGACACCAAACACCCGGGTAAATGCCAGACTGCCCTCCATCGAAACCTTCATTCCTTTCACCCGGTTTTGACTGAGATCAAAGCTGTAATGGAAGGAAGAAACCATGTTTGCCCCTTCCAGTAGGGTTTTAAAGAATACGGTTTGTGATAGGTCGCAAGAATCAAAAATCACATCTGTCAGGTCAGCATGGGTAAAATCGGCTTGTATCAAATGACAGCGGTTAAATTTCTTTTTTTTCAGATTACATCCGGTAAAATTGCAATAGTTGAGAAGACAATCTGAAACCTTAAAATCAAGGCCATAAGCGCCACAGTGTTCAAAATCAAGACCCAACATCTTACAGCCATCGAATACCACTTCTCTGAATTGAACCCCATGGATGTTGGCATTGCTCAGATCGCAATCATTAAAATCACATTCTGTAAATGAAAATCCCCTCAAATCCATGCCCGAAAAATCGCAGCGCGTAAACGCTGAATACTCATAAAGTCCCGGCGCTAATGAAACTGACTTAATTAATTTGTCGGTAATTTGAAGGTCGCTGAATCGCTGCATGTTTTGGAACAAAAATAGGGTAAAGGCTGGAAACCTGAATTTATTATCTGAAGAAAGTAGCGATAATAAACGAAATCGACAAATAACTTTCGTCGATTGATTTATTATCCCTGTTGATTTTATAAAGAGTTTGTCACCATTCGGGTCTTCCGTTTATTAAGTGTTTTGCCCGTATTTTATCCGACCCTCAACCAAAAGGACCCACCATGCCTCTCCACATTTTTCAGGTTATCATGCTCCCAAACAGGGGCGATCAGGGAAGCCAATTCTTTATCTTCTGAAATAAAATAAGCCGGGAAAATAGGCTGGTACTTTTGTGCATTGGCCAACAGGTAAAAAGCCAGGCCGTATTGCTCTGTATATGCCCTGTCGCACATGAACTGCGGGTAATCGTAAGGCAGATAAATATCGTGGATATGCACAATGACACCCTTTTTCAAACGGGGCAGGATTTCCATAAAAAATACCATGGCATCACTGTTGGGCAGGATGCGGTGCGAGTTGTCCACAAACAAAATATCGTCTTCATTCAAGCTATCCAATATGTTGTGGTCAACGTTTTCAAAAGGCTGTCGGATCACCCAGTCCGCCAGATGATCAATTTCTGCCCGGGGCATAGGATCGATAGAAGTAATTTCCATATTTAGCCCATTGTCTTTTTTGGCCTTATAGGCAACCTTGGTAGAATTGCCCGATCCTATTTCGATGTATTTGGAAGGTTTGAATTTGGCTATCAAGGTATAGATGGAAATGATGTCTAAGCCGGGTAAAAAGCCATTGTTCCATACCGGTTTTGAGGTGTCCTTTTCAACACCCGCACCTTGAATGGCGGCCAACGTGGTTTGGTGAAGCATCACATCTGCCAGGATTTCACGGTACAATGACCTGTTTTTATTGATGATGTCGTACAATTCTTTGTGCGGGGGCAGACCATGACCGTATCTGGGACGCATTTCCACCTTATAATCCAGAAAAACATTCTGATATCGGGAGCTCAGAAATCTATAAATATTTTTTAACATATATATTATTTATTTACAAGTATATATACATTATAATTAAAAATTATGTATAATACTCGCTGTTTATAAGGTCAATGTCGACAAAACTAATGATTATCTGAAAATTAGAAGCTATTTAGGGATGGATCCTATGTATTTTAACGATTGGATACAGTTATTGGATAACCAAAATCCCTGTTATACGGTAATGGAATTTTTGCAAATAAAGCTGAAGGAAGGCAGGGTATGATCCCAGAAAGTACCCATCAAATGCTGCCACCCTCCATGCAAATAGGGTTAAAAGGCACCTTATTGCTGCCGGGCTTTAATTAATCCCAACCACGATTTTCTGGAGAAATACAGAAGTACGATCGTAATGAGGCTAGCCATAACCAATCGAAACAACAAATCAAGGGATTTATGTTGGTAGCCCCAATAAAACAGTAATAACAGTGGAATCATTACCAACAGCCCCTGAGCAACCAGTGTCTTTATTGAGATTGGGAAATAAAATGCTTTTTGCGAAAAGTAAAACTGTGTAACCAGAATAAGAAGTGCTGTGCAAAAACTGCCAATGGCACTTCCTGCCAAACCATAAACCGGAAGCAGGCAAAGGTTGATAGCAAAAACAAAGACAAGACCCAGTAAATACAAATACGCATTCATCCTGGTTTTATGGTCCAAAAACAAGCCAACGAACAAGTAAGAATAGTGCAAAAGAAAGCCGGAAATGAGCATTACCGGAAACAAATAGGTGTTTTCACTGTATTGGGAGCCTGCCATGATACGGATAATTTCAGGGCTAAGCCAAGCCATCCAGCCAATAAGCAATAGGCCTCCCAACCAAATGAAATGATAAATTTCACCAAACTCTGCTACTTTTTTGGATTCTTTATAATCCCGATAAATATGCGGCAATAGCGAATTTCCTATTATGTTCATGGCCAGCATAGGTACAGCAGCAATCCTGAATATTACGGCATACATGCCAACTGATGAAAGACCCAGGATCTCTTTGATCATCATCCTGTCAATGTAATTCATGAGATACAACAAAACTGCTGAAATAGTGAGTGGTGATGAAAATGCCAGCATCTTTATCCACAATGCCCGATCGGGCAAGCCATGAAGCTCATGGATGTGTTTTCGAATACCAAATGCGATGCCCACCACCGCTCCTGCTATCTGACCAATAAATACGCCCTTCAAGCCCTGATCATAATAAACAACCAGTGCTATGGAAACCAAAACGGTAGACAACACGCAAGCTACATTTGCCATGGCATAACCAGTGCTTTGCAAAGCAAATCGTTGGATGGTCTGCAAGTAGTTAAACAGTGACATACAGGCGGCTGCCACAAAAGCGAGATAAACAATGCCCTTGTCATCCGGGCTTTCGGTTAACCATACAGAAAGTTCCTCCTGAAACAAAAAAACAATGATTAACAACAGGATGATGGCATACAGATAATGCCATAAGCCGGTGCTCACAATCTGTTTTTGTTCTACACTGTTTCCGTCGTTATAAAATCTGGCAACTGACTGGTACATTTCCAGAAAGACAAATACACTTGTAATATAGGTTAAAACATTAATGAGATCAAGCACTCCATAAGAAACCGGCCCTAATACCCTTGCAAAAACAGGTATCAATATAAAATTTATCAATCGTACAAGCAGGGTACTCACCCCGTATATACCCAGATCTTTAAGAAACTTTTCTTTCACTTAAGATCTCCTTTTTTTCATTGATAAAGTGCAATACCTTTTCCTGTAATCCCATATTATGGTCTAAAAACAAGGCTTCGTTTCCCAATTGTCTGACGTATCCTGCCACAAATTTTTTAAGCTTATCCTCCTGCATGCCATAACCGTGTATACATTGTATATTGACAGGATCAAAATACCAATTATGGGGTATATGTCCGTGAATAATATCCCAATATTTTCTGGCCACAGCCCTGTTGTTCCAGTTCTTTCTTACGAATTGACCACTTTTTTCGCCCACTTCCATTCTTCTGTTTCTGTTTACGATCAGGTCCAGCAACTCATGTTCCAATTCTTCCGGAGGGCAAAATACAGATGGAGGTATTTCGTCCATGCTATAATCATAATGAATACAGGCTGCATAATAACCAGCACTAACCACCGGCTTATTGGCATAAGAAGCCTCAGTTCCCAGGCCACCAAGCGGAATATCAGAATACAATTCATCAATGATGATATCAGCTTCTTCAATCATTTCGAGCACTCGTTCATTGGGTACATTTTCCAGTCGAACGAATTCTACGGGATACCCTGCTTCCTGCATTTTCCTGACCATTGCCTCGATTTCCGCACTACCTTTTGATAATGCCAACGAGGGTGCATGCAATATTTTCAGCAAACGGGATCGATCATTACGGGGTGCTGTGCTTTTGATTTCATCCCCGCAAGGAAATCCGATGTGCAACCACGCAATAAAGGGCTTACTATGAAACAAAGCAGTGGGCGGATGATTGATGATCACATCTGCGTATTTTTCTATGCGATCAAATTCCTTCTTTTGCTTCTCAACATCGCGGTAACAAGCTTCATAATTTGCCTCGTTGCCTTTCAAGTATTTGGTTAAAACAAAATTGCCCGACATGTAAAGTGGCCTGGATTCAGTACCCAAACAGACAAAAATGATTTTTTTTCCGAAGTATTTCAGAATCGCCAATTCATAAAATTGAAAGTATGCATGTGAATTCAGTATAAATACATCATAACGAAAGCATACCCAGCCAAAGATGAGACTTTTGGTGATCATTAAAAAAGGAAGTGCCAGCCATTTTATCAATGGATTCTTACCGTTTTTGAACAGCTCAAACAACCATTGGTTAATGACCACCATGAATGGCATTGGACTTTGGTAATACTTGTTTTTGCACAAAAACCATAAGTCAGCTCTTATGCCTTCTTCTTCAAAGCCCTTTTTAAGCTTGGTAAAATACCCTGCTATTTCAACATTACCTATGTATATTCTCATGACACAGTAAAACTTATTCTTTATATGATTTTGTGTACTTTAAGTAAAAACTCAACGGCACAAGATTGGCTTTTACCAGCAAATAAAAAAACCATCTGAGCCTTTCAAAGGTCTTTTTGTAAGTTGGGTAATCTCTGTATGACTTGTTGGGAGCCGCCATCAATTTGATAAATTCTTCTTCTGAAATACCCAATCGCTTATATATTTCTACCAGTATACCGGCATCAAATGGTTTTTCTTGCGTAATGGCTTCTAAGGCTTCTTCCCTCGTCCACTGACCGGATCTTACCAAAGCAGAGAATTCACAATACCTCAGATCATAGCCAAATTTTTTAGGCAACCAATAGTTGTTGGTAAAATAAGCGGTACGGTTTTCCATGTGATGTCCACCATAATACTGCCAACCAAATTGAGCCGATAAAAATTTTTTAACTTCTTCCTTATTATAATCCAGATAGTAAAGCGGCCTGATTTTTTTAATCTTATCCACTATTATCCACTTGAGCCAGTGACTCATCCACAGACTCGGCAAGGTTTTGAGAGCTCTGCTGCCAAACATTTTTTGTACCGAGGCTATGTATTTGGCGTCCATATAAAACCATCCATGTGGAGAAATACCCTCCGTTCTGAAGGAATGTCCCTCAAATATGTACTTGATGCCAAATTTTCTACATGCCATATAATGTACAGTTGCAAGTGCCAAATCACTCGGTGTGTCGATATCCGGCACCGATGCCTTTAAAAACGAATGAAATACATCGTTGTACTCATCGTTGTCAACCACATGGGTGTATAAATCAATACCCAACTGTTCAGTTACGCATCTGATGTTTTCAACCGCAATTTTGGAATTCCAGGTATTGTCAAAATGGGCAGCCAACACCCTTAAACCCAATACTTCTTTTGCCAAATACATCATATAGGAAGAATCGGTACCCCCGCTGACTCCCACAACAACATCGTATTTTTTATTTTTCTGTTCCTTCTTTATTTGAGCCGCCAATTGCTTTAAATAGGCCATACCTTCCTCTCCTGTAGGGTACATCTTATCCAGCTCATCGAACTGCAAACAATAATTACAAACGCCATTTTCATTGAAATGGATATAAGGTATGCTGTTGTCATAAATGCAACGTGAACATATTACCTTGTTTTCCACAGGATTTGCTATTTTAATGGATTTTACATCCGGGCTTCCCATTGTTGTTTCCATATGTTTTGATTATTGTTTGAGGTCATTGATTTCTTTTAAAGTTTTGGCAGAAGGAAAGTTGATGAGTACACCCAGCCCCTTTTGCTGATATACTACCATACTACCCAATGCTACTGCCGATACACCGCCCTTTTGAATGGCATCTTTAATATGGTCAACTGTTCCGGCTCCTCCCGAGGCGATCACCGGCACATTTGAGCCTGAGGTAATCCTTTTCAACAACTCCAGGTCAAACCCTTTCCAGCTTCCTTCTCTGTCTATATTATTCAATACAATTTCTCCGGCTCCAGCCTTGACAACTGCTTTTGATTTCTCTTCAGGACTCTCACCTGACATGGTAAGGCCGGAATCATAGCATACTCTGTACCTGCCTAACCAATCTTTTTTCACATCGATGCTGGCGACCACACACTGACTTCCGAAAACTGCAGCGGCTTCACTTAGGAGTTCATCACTGCTTTCCAGTGCTGCATTGATTACTACTTTTTCAACCCCCATCCTCAGTATTTCTTTGATCTGAGCTATTCTGGAAATACCCCCACCATAGGTCAGCGGCATGAAACACTCATTCGCAATGCGTTGTATAAATTCGAGGTCCGGCCCTCTGCTGTGTCTGTCGCGACTGATATCACAGATCATCAGTTCATCAACTTCCTTTTCATTGAAAATCTTGATGGCATTCACAGGGTCTCCCACGTATTGCGGATGCTTGTATTTTACCGTTTTTACCAATTTTCCGCCCTGGACCAATAAACAAGGCAAAACTCTGTTCTGTACCATGCTTTTATAAATTGGCAAAATTTTTTAATACCTGCATTCCATACCGGTGACTCTTTTCGGGATGAAACTGTACACCCATAATATTGTCTCTGGCAAACACAGATGTAAATTCAGTTCCGTACAATGTTTTAGCCGCACAATCTGATTCTTCTGCCACTTTCACAAAAAAGGAATGAACAAAATAAAATTTATTCTCCCCTTCCAGTCCGGTTAAAAGCGGGTGTTCCTGATTTATCTCAATTTGATTCCAACCCATGTGGGGTATGCGTAAAACGGAATGTGCGTCGGTTTTGAATTTCATTGTTTCAGCTTCTATCCACATCAAACCGGGAAGCATACCTTCTTCACTGCCATTAGTCATCATCTGCATGCCCAGACAAATGCCCAATATAGGTTTTCCTTTTTCCAGTACTTCCTGATCCAAGATTACTTTCAAACCACTCTCATGTAAATGTTTCATGCCGGCATCAAAGGCACCGACACCGGGAAGTAACAATTTATCCGCAGCGCGAATCTCCTCTGCTGATGACGTAATATGAGAGGCTATGCCCAGATATTGGAACATATTATGGATCGAACCCGGATTGCCTACACCATAGTCAATTATCGCTATCATCTTACTTACGCATCCTTATTACTTTAGCAGGCACTCCAGCTACTACAGCATATGCAGGAACATCGACAGTGACCACAGCCCCTGCTCCCACAATGGCTCCCTTACCAATGGTAACACCCGGTAAAATTATGGAGCCAACCCCCAGGTCAGCTCCATCCTCTATTACTACGGCTTTAAATTTTAATTCCTGATGCAGCACCGGCAAATCTTCATGGCCATCATCGTGATGAGAGGTGATGATCTTGACCCCCGGTCCGATGCCTACTGCCCTGCCTATGCTGATATTTCCAGCAGCATGGATAAAACATTGCTGGCCTATCCAGCTGCCTTCTCCTATTTGTAATTTACCCTTGAAATACCCTTTTAAAATCGTTTGGTGACCAATGTAAACATTGTCTTCTATGGCTATATTTTCCGGATGAAAGACCAACACGTCTTTTTCGATCACTACATTTTGACCCAATGCACTAAAATCGCTCAAAATGAAACTTCCATCTCCATGCGAACGGGGTGTTCTGCCTTTATGAAATTCCATCTTTCATTACATTTATAATGATATCGGTAATCCTTTTCTGGTCTCCCTCCCCCAGATGAATGCCCAGGGGTATGGCCAGGCCATTTGTGAAAGCAAAAAGCGCATTGGAACAGGCTTCCTCCGGTATTTTATACTTTTCTTTATAATAAGTCAAATAGGGAATTGCATAAGCGCCAATATTGCTTTCTATGCCCTCTTCTTTCAATGCCAACTTAACCTGGTCTCTTTTCAGATTGTTTTCAAAAACAAGATGGTAAGTCTGGTAAGTAGCCTCACTGTTTGAAATGGGCTTGGGTAGCTGAATGCCTTCAATCTGTCCTAAAACTTCGTTATAAAATGCAGCTTGATTGTTGTTTTCAGCAATAACATCATCCAACACAGCCAATTGTTCAGGACCCAATGCAGCCTGAAAATCTGTCATTCGATAATTAAACCCAGGCAAGACAAAATCCGGCGCAGATCCGGATAAATCGATGCCGTGGTTTCGCATTTTCCTCAATCGATCCGCTATGCCAACATCTTTTGTTACGATAGCGCCTCCTTCGCCGGTTGTAAGGATTTTTCGGGGGTGAAAACTAAAACAACCGGTAAATCCAAGAGTGCCGGCTTTTTGATGATGATAGGAAGCACCCAAAGCACAAGCTGCATCTTCGATAATAAATAGTTTATGCTTATTTGCGATAATTTCCAATTCAGCCATATTACACATCATCCCAAACTCGTGAACCGCTATTATGGCCTTAGTCCAGGCGGTTATTTTCGTGGCTATGCCAGTGGTATCCAGACAACAATCTTTTATGCATATATCAACAAAGACAGGAGTAGCTCCGGTCAATTCTACTGCATTGGCAACGGCTGTAAAGGTATAAGCCGGCACCAATACTTCATCTCCTTTTCCGATGCCGGCAGCCAACAACGATAAATGCAAAGCTGCCGTACCATTGCTTACCAGGATACAGTGGGGTATGTTGAGGTAAGCTTCCAATTGTTCCTCAAATGTCCTTACCCATTTGCCTTGAACGAGCATACCGGAATCCAGTACATCCAAAACCTGTTGAAGCGAAGTTTCAGATAAGTAGGGTTTGGATAGCCTGATCATTTCACGAGTCATTGCTTTAAACAGCTACCAGTTTTTTCACCCACTCAGCAGTTTTGAGTATACCCTCATCCAGCATGGTTTCTGCCCTGAATCCCAGCAGTCGATCTGCTTTTTCAACCGATGGTATCCTCAATTCAATGTCTGCAGAAAGTGGGGGTCTGAATACAATTTTGGATCGGGAATCCAATACCTTACAAACTGTCTGGGCCAGGCCATATGTTGTGATCACTGATTTGGCATTTCCTATATTAAAGGATTCACCAACCGCATTAGGATTGGAAATGCAAAGGATCAAACCTTCAATAAAGTCATCAATATAACACCAGGACCGAATTTGGTTCCCATCACCGTATATGAGTATATCTTCATCATTCAATGCTCTTTTGATAAAGATCTGTAAGGCGCCTTCACCAGTCTGGCCTTCACCATACACATTGAAAGGGCGAACCGTACATATAGGCAGACCCATTTCTTTATAATAGGCATGCGCCAGGTGCTCTGCTGCCAGCTTACTCACAGCGTATGTCCACCGGGCTTCTCCGGCACTTCCCACATTGGTTGAACAATCCTCCGTTGATTTAAAGGACATTCTGCCAAATACTTCTGATGTGGAAAAATTGACAAACCTGTCTTTAACTTTGTGTTTTACCGCTGCATCCAATGCATTGGTTGTGCCAATGATATTGACCTTCATGGTATGGGTAGGACTCTTGATCACCGTATCTATCCCGGCTATGGCAGCAGCATGGACCACAATATCAGCCCCTTCCATGGAGGCTTCGAGGTGTTCGTAATCCATAACAGATCCTCGTATCACATTCACATTGGGGTGCAAACTCAGATCTGTATAAGAAAGGGTATCTCTGTAAAAATTATCATACACAGTGATAAAATTATTGTTAACCAATTCTCTAATCAAACGATTGGCAATGAAGCCGGCACCACCTGTAATAAAAATATGTTTATCCTTAACCATATACACTTTATATTTAATTGTAATATAAAGTACAAACTTACACCTATACCCATCTTAAGTCATTAGACTACCATTAGATGTATATTAGGTTTCAATTAGAAAAAAATTAAAATAGGATTAAACAACGAAGGGAAACGAAATTTTAAAGACGGATCCCTGACCTAGCGCCGAGGAAACGGATAATTGCCCCCCATGGAGTTCCACAATTTTTTGGGTCAATGCCAAACCTATGCCATAACCTGAAATAAACTGCGAATTCTGGCCTCTGTAAAAGGGTTGGAAGATCTTTTCAATATCTTCTTTGTGAATGCCTATGCCCCGGTCTTTAAATTCAATATATATATTCTTATGATCACAGTATAAGCCGATGGTTACCTTCTGGTCTTCTGAAAACTTACTGCCATTATCAATCAGGTTGTTAAAAGAGATGGCCAAAAGCTGATCATTTCCCAATATTTTAAGCTGGTTTTCATCTTCGGGCAGGTTATCAAAATTGAGTTCAAATAAGCCGTTGGGACGGATCAATTTTGCATTTTGATAGGCTTCAACCAAAAGTTCGTCTATTCTTACCATTTTGAAATCTGCCGATGATTTTTCAAAGCTGATTCTGGCCAATTCAAGCAAGCCATTCGACAACTTGCTCAATTTTTTCAGTTCCTTAGACAAAGATTGTATTACTTCTTTGTACTTATCCTTATCTCTCTCCTGCATCAAGGTATAATCAAGCTCTGTCACCATTACAGTAAAGGGAGTCCTCAATTCGTGGGCAGCATGGGCTACAAATTCTCTTTGAAGTATAAAGGCATCTTCAATGCGTTGCAGCATTTCATTAAAAGTGATGGCCATTTGGGCTATTTCATCTTTCCGGTTACCCTCATTCACCCGCTGATTCAAGTTGTTGACCGTAATGGTTTTTACCTGATTGATAACATTGCTGATGGGTCGCAGCGCACGCATTGCAAAAATAAAACCAAAAAAAACCGTGGTCAAAAGACTTACTGTAAAGCCAACAGCCAAGACAATCTTTAAGTTACGCATTTTTGCAAGACCGTACTTATCAAAGGCGGAAACAAAAATGATGTAATTTTCTCCTTTATTAACAACCAATAAACCCAAACCTTCTCTTTCTCCATCTTTGTATTCTAGTCTTTTTTGAGCTAAAATGCGGGGTATCAGATATAATTTAGGACTGACGGTCGAATCTGAAATATTGGCATATACCTGCGTACTGTCCTCTTGATATATCCGCAGATTTTCATTGTATAGTGACAAGGTGTTTTTATCGATGATCCTTAGGAGATCTGCTGAAACCTCATCCACATTCAGCAACAACTGGGCTGTAGACCTTGCCCTGTTTTCCAATCGAGAATAGTAGTCTTTGGATCTGTAGGAGGACGAAAAATAAAAGATAGCGGCCGAGAACAAGGCCAGAATTACAAAAACAAAAAGGGAAAACTGAAGCAGCAGCTTGTTCCGGATATTCAACTCTCTTCGTTTTGCGATTTTACATAATATCCCATGCCCACCCTTGTATGAATCAATTTTTCATCAAAATCACGGTCTATCTTTTTTCTCAAATAATTAATATATACATCCACATAGTTAGTACCTGTATCAAAATTGAGATTCCATATTTTATCAGAAATGTCTGCCCTGGAAAAAACTTCACCGGGACTACCGGCCAATAATTCCAATAGTGTATATTCTTTTGCTGTAAGTTCTATCACATGACCTTGCCGACTGACCGTTTTGCTGGTCTTGTTGATCACCAAATCAGCAATCTTAATGATGTTTTGCTCTTTTTTCTCAATGTAGGCTGTGCGCTTGAGAATCACTCTGATCCTGGCCAATAGTTCATCAAATTCAAAAGGCTTGGTCAGGTAATCATCGGCTCCTGCATCAAAGCCTGCCAGCTTATTGTGCGGAGACGCCATGGATGTAAGCATGATAACAGGAATATTATTGTCAAACTTTCTGATTTCTTTGCAAAGGTCATAACCATTAATCAGCGGAAGATTAATATCGAGTATTATGAGGTCATATTTATTTTTTAATACCATCTCACGACCCAGGTAGCCATCGTGGACAGCTTCCGCATCCATGCCATTTTCCTTTAAACCGGCGACCAATAAGGCAGCAAGCCTGGTCTCATCCTCAACAATTAAAATCTTTTTCACTTATCCACTTATCTGATTAATCCCATCACCTTCCCCGGTGATTTGTCCTGAAACAATTTAGCAAAATTATCTTTTTTTCATTATCCATCAAAATTATTCTATATTAAACAAATTCATTATCAAAGTATTAAATATTTTATTTGGATATCAAACGTATAACGCCTTCTAAACACCACCCCCTCTAAGTTAAAGGCAATCAAAAGTACTTTTCAGATATAAATGACTTTTTTCACCTATCTACCCTCATAGGACTGCATGTTAAAACAAGCTTAAATAGCTACAGAAACTCACCGAATTTCAGATTTTTATACTAAATAGGCGCGAAATTCAAACTTTAATTCTATTTTTAATGAAATTATTGAATTTAAATTCCATTTTACTTTTGAAATACACCCTCTGAATATTTTTCACTCACAAATACACTACACATGGGACTTTTTGGCTTTTTAATCGTAGGTGCAATCTCCGGCTGGCTGGCCGGTCAATTCTGGAAAGGTAGCGGCTTTGGCTTGTTGGGCAATCTGATCGTAGGCATCATTGGCGGACTGGTCGGTGGTTGGCTGGCCGGTAAACTTGGCTTTTTTGGCAATGGCATGATTTATCGCATCGTCGTCTCCGCATGCGGTGCCTGGCTGCTCTTGTACTTGTTGAGCCTGGTGAATAAAGAAAAATAAAAAATCAAAGCCGGTTAAAAATATAAAGGTCGCCATCCCATGGGTTAGCGACCTTTTATGTCTATGGACTAGCTTATTACAATTGAATCAATTTCATTCTGACCTCTCCCCGGTTGACATCTATGATATACATTCCCGCTGGTAAGGGTTCTGAAATTTGGGCAGATCCGGATTTTTTAATCAGCCTGCCGCTCAAATCATAAACATCAATAGTATAGACTGTGCCGGAAGTAACAACTGTAAAGCCATTGACCGCGGGATTGGGCACTATCTTCCATTCACTGTCTGCCACTTCTTCATCTACCGCCGTTGTACATACATTGGCCTTGCCATAGCTGGGGCTCATAAACACAAAGCTTCCAATGCCATTGGCACAACGCCCCATTGAAATATCTGCTGTTTGGGCTCCGAAAGTGGTTTGATCCACTATGCTGCCATCACCGTTGAGCAATTGGATTTCTTCTCCACTTGCCGAGAGTTTAAAGTTGGCATGCAGCCCTTCGGTAATGTTGCCGTCTTCATCCGCCCAAATGGTAAGGTAATTTTTTTTCTTGATCAATGTTTTTGAAAAAAGATTTCTTTTTCTCTAAGATTCTTTCGTCCGAATCATCAAAAGCAAATGTGTGCGCACTACGATCTTCACGCAAAGTAAAATTCTTTTCCGCATCTCCGCAAACATACTGGTGAAAGTCATCACACGGGTTCACTTCCGTGCTCAGTTTAAAATCTCTTTTCTCTGGAATTTCAGAGACTTTTGGTGCTGATGCCGCGACTTCAGCTG
>CALJKQ010000072.1 GCA_937973565.1 uncultured Saprospiraceae bacterium
TGCTGTTTGATGCTGGTAAAGCTCGTTCACTCCTGCTGGAGAACTATTCAAAAGCAAGTTGTGCTTATGTCAAAGAACAGGTCTTGCGTCAACCCGAATTGCTTAAGATGCTCGTATCCTGGTTGATAGGAGAAGATTTTGTGCTGGCACAAAGAGCCGCCTGGGTCATTGGTATGATGGGAGATAGGCATGCAAATGTCTTAAAACCGTACATGGATCAATTGATATTAGCAGCCCAAAATCCTTGCCACGATGCCGTAGCAAGAAACGTAATTCGGGTATGGCAATTCATGGATATCGATGAACAATATGCCGGAAAAGTCTATGAGTTGTGTTTTGATCTATTGTCGTCTCCCAGCCAGGCCATTGCGATAAGGGCTTTTTCAGCTACGGTATGCGGAAATATTTGTTGTAAATATCCTGTGCTGGCTGATGAAATTGAGAATATGATTCCCGTGTGGGCTCAAACAGATCAACCGGCCATGAGGGTCAGGTTAAGAGATCTGTCAAAAAAACTGGGTCAACTCAAACGATAAAGGTATTTGCCCGGATTCTTGTATTTGGAGAGGACAAAATACAATTTTAACGTTCTTCCTTAGTTAAACTGGATTATTTTTACAAGATGAAAGGCCATTGGTTGATAATAGCTTTCTTTTTTCAGGTTTACTATTCATTTGGTGCCTGCAAGGAGCCATTTTCTCTGAAATACAGTGAAATTACATCCCGTTCGATAAACATTAGCTGGGTCGACAACAACAATCCTATCCTTGGCTACCAACTGGCTTTTGGCGAAAAAGGTATTGCCATGAGCGAAGCCACATTAACGACCATCTTAAATCAAAAATTCAGAAAGCTCGATAATCTCAAAAGCGGTACGGCTTATATATTTTGGCTGCGTTCTGCTTGTGCTCCGGGTGACACAAGTAAGTGGGCGGGCCCTTTTAATTTTGTAACCGCCATCTCCAACAGCAATCCCTGTGGCTTGAATTTAGATATCAGAGACAACAACTGTGACAATGGCTTGACTGATTTCTTCAACATAGAGGTTATGCTTCCGCCTATTGCCAATCCTTATAAGCTGCAATCTGTTTCATTGATTGCCAGTCATACCTGGCCGGCAGATTTATTAATTCAATTAGAAAGCCCGCAAGGCAATAGAATTATTTTGTCTGACCGCCATGGAACAGTAGATGACAACTACGGTGTGCCGGATAATGATTGTGATCAACCCGCAGTTTTTTCCGATGAAGCCTGCCTCGCTATTGCAGAGGGCGCGCCTCCCTTCGCAGATAGTTATAAGCCGGATGAACCACTCTCGAACCTCAATATCCAGGCCAATCCTTCCGGACTTTGGAAGTTGATTGTTTGCGATGGTGCCGCTAATGACAGAGGTGTTTTAAAATATGTTTATCTCAATTTTGTTGAAGAGCCATGCAATGCCGTGGAATCTTTTTTTGTATCGAAAATAACCAATAATGCTTTTGAAATAAGCTGGGATAAACCTTCGAACTGTAAGAATCTTGAAATTCATTATCAAAAAAAAGGACAACCTTCAACAGCGAGAACCATTGTAGTGAACTGCAATCTGGGTAAATACTTGATAACGGGTCTGGAACAGGATGTAGAGTACGAATTCTTTCTGGTATCATCGTGTTTGTCGCCATTGATCTCTGTGCCTAGTTGTGTGAGAACTTTGTCAACTTCATGCACCACCATTAACATTGTCGAGGGCTTTGAAGAAGCATTGTTGTGCCAGCAATCCTGTGATCAACCCTGTTTCATTGAGGGTATACTTTTTAATAGTGAAGCGGATGAAACCGATTGGATCGTGAATACAGGTGAAACACCAACTGATTTTACAGGTCCGGCTTCCGGTGTTTTGGGCGGTGGACAATATGTCTATCTGGAAAGCAGTCCTTCTTTATGTCAGCCATCCATGTCAGCCATTTTACAAACCCGATGTCTCAAATCAGGATCGGTAACGACTTCATGCGACCTTGGCTTCGCTTATCACATGTATGGAAAAGACATTGGAAGCTTGAAAGTTGAACTTAGCTCAGACAATGCGGCTTCTTGGAATTCAATCTTTTCTGTGACAGGGGATCAGGGCAATCAATGGAACATGGCACTTCAGTCGTTGAATATTGCACCATCTACATTATTTTCTGTGAGATTTATTGGACAAACTACCTCAGGTAGCGAAGGAGATTTGGCTTTGGATTTGCTCACCTTGGGAAATGTGTCCTTAGCCGATGAGTCAACTTATTATTTGGATGCTGACGGAGATGGTTATGGCAATACTTCACAATTTATCAAACGATGCGATAGTTCTTTACCCTTAGGTTATAGCAGAGTTGGGGGCGACTGTGATGATAAGAATGCCGAAATAAATCCCGGCAGACCGGATGTACCCTGCAATCAAACAGATGAAAATTGCGATGGGATATTGGTTTTAACAGATACTTCCAATCCTATGCAAATTCAGGATTTATATATTCATGATGAGACCTGCAACGGTAAACTAGATGGTTCTATTGCCATTGAAGTATCTGGTGGTACGCCTCCTATTCAGTTCGATTGGTTGCATGGTGAATCCGGAAATGTGATTGATAATCTGGGGAGTGGATTTTACAAATGTAAAATCACAGATGTGAATGGATGCGGATTGGAGACTCAGTTTATAGAAATCAAATCCATCTCCAACTTTCAAGCCATCGTTGAATCTGTAAAAAGACCCAGCTGCAATGGACTCAGTGACGGAGAAATTAGAATCAATCATAACGGCATTTTTACCCCATTTAGCTATCAGTGGAATAGGGGAGACACTACACAGAATTTACCAAATGTTTCAGCAGGTAACTACTATCTCACGATTACCAATGGCATCGGTTGCGTCAGGGAACTGGGCCCCATAGAAGTTTTATCTGCTTCCGCACTTCAGCCACAGATCACCTTTATGAAATCTCCTTTGTGTTTTGGTGATGCCACAGGGGTATTGGAAGTTAATGTTTTAAACGGTATTCCACCTTACACCTATTTTTGGAAAGATGGTTTTATTGGAAATCGCAGAGCAGGATTGACTGCCGGTATGTACGAACTAACTATAACCGATGGAGCCAATTGCAGACAAGAATTTAATCCTGTATTGACGGGACCTGACCAACTGGAATTGGATGTTATCAACCTGGAGGATGTCAGGTGTTTTGGAACAAAAACCGGACAGATAAGAGTTCGCGTCACAGGAGGTACACAACCTTACACTTATGCTTGGCAAGACAATGGTCCTTCCAGCCAGTTCAGGCCCAATCTTTCCGCAGGTAGTTATGCTCTTACGGTTTACGACAACAATGGCTGTTCATCACAAAAGTCCAATATCATTCTGAGAGAGCCACCACAATTATTTTATTCGATTGACAAGATTACGCCTTCAGGTTGTTTGCAGAAAATGGATGGAGCTATCAGTACGACTATTTTTGGAGGCATACCTCCGTATAAATATTTTTGGACAGGCTCCTCCCAAAATAAAGATGATATCAGCGGCTTACTTCCGAAGAACTATACATTAACTGCTGTTGATGCCAGCAATTGTAAAATCACCACTGAATCCATCACGGTGAGTTCCGGCAATATTGCCTACCCGGTTGTCATAGCCAAATTAGACGATAACAATTGTCCCAATGAAAAAAATGCAGCCATTCTTGCTCTTTGCCCAAATGCCAGACCACCGCTTGATTTCAATTGGAGCAATGGAGTTCAGAGGATGATACAAGGCACCGGCGATACATTGCACCAGTTGCCGGGAGGAAATTACAGTGTCACCATAACGGATACTGATGGATGTATTAGCCCGTCTGCTTCTGTCCAGGTATCGCAGTTCCCTCCATTCAATTATGCTTTGGATGTGGTCAAAAATTTGTGCAATACCGATAGCTCCGGTGTCATTGTTTTAAATGTAAATGGAGCATCACCTCCTTATGATATTACATGGAGTAACCAACTTTCCGGTAAAAAAATTGAAGGATTAAAAAACGGAAGTTATACTGCTATTGTTAATGATGCCAGGTCCTGTGAATTGACAGTCGGTCCGGTTATATTGACTTCTGTTTCCGACATTGCTACTACCGTTGAAGTCAAAGATGCTTCAATTGGCTTTAATAACGGAGCTATCAAAATGATAGCTTCTGGAGGTCAGGGAAACTATACCATAACCTGGCAGCCTTCTATCGTTTCCGGGTTTATGCCCCAAAATTTAGGCCCGGGCTTATATGTTTACCAAATTGAAGATGAATTGGGTTGTAAGGTTGAAGGCTCGGTCGTTGTGGACATAATAAGCAAGGTACAGGAAATAGATAAAAAAGTTATCATCCGGCCAATACCGGCGCATGACTTTATTGAATTGTCAGCAACTTCGGATGTTCATTTCATTGAGGTGTTTTCTTTAAACGGCACTTCTCTCATCAAAGAAAAGATCAATGCTGTACCCCATCAAATAGACGTTTCTCACTTGCCTTCGGGTATTTATTTGCTCAAAGCGTATGGAGACAGAGAAATTATCTCATCTCGGTTTGTTAAATTTTAACTACGTTTTATTTAGCAGGAAAACTAGGCCTTACTTCTATTTTGCTGGGTAAAGTTCGCGGATGCATTTTCAACAAATCAACCACCATCTGACCTATGTCTTCGGGTTGTATTTTCCATGCATCTTTTTCGTCGGGGATATGATTGTTGAAATGAGTTGCAACGGATCCGGGCATAATAGTAGTAACCTTTATCCCATATTTGCGGAGATCCAGCATTACAGCCTGTGTAAAGCCAACCAGGCCAAATTTACTGGCATTGTACGCTGAAGCAGTTTCAAAAAAATTGGTACCTGCCAGGCTTGCCATCGTAATAAAATATCCTTTGTTGGACTTCAAATCGTCCATAGATGCTTTAAGGGTATTAAAAACGCCGGTCAGATTGGTGTCTATGGTTTGATGCCATTCTTCAGTTGTCATTATATCGATGGGGGTAAAAATACCAACACCTGCGTTGGCTACAACGATGTCAATGGTTCCAAACTTTTCTTTCCCTTTTTTTACTGTCTCCGTCATGTCTTCCAGCTTCCTTACATCGGCTTCAATACAGAGCAAGGGTCGATCTCCATTCGGATTTAATTGTGAATTCAGCGACTCCAACTTTGATTTATCCCTACCGGTGACAATTACATTGATCCCTTCATTCATTAAACTTTCAGCTATTGCAGCACCAATGCCTTGCGATCCTCCGGTAATAAGCGTGGTTTTATTATTTAGCATCATTTGATGATTTGTATTTTTTCGGTATGAGTTAAATTTCTACCTTTTACAACCAGAAAATAAATTCCATTGTTCAATGGACCGGCATCAAAGTGTATAATGTTTGTCCCCCGGTTATAAAATTCTCCTTTTCTTAACTGTCTGATCAACCTGCCATTTGCATCGGTAAGAAATATGTCAAGGGTATTCGCTTCTCCTAATTTGAATTCAAAGCTGACCATTTCGGATTTAGCCGGATTGGGATATAGGTTCGATACAAATTTGGAATCAGCAGAGCTGGATTCATCTGTGGAAGTAACCTGACCAAAAACAAGATTTTCATCACCGGATTTGTAAGGTGTATGCAAAATTGGAAAATAGTACATTTCATCGCTTGTTTTTTCTCCCCATCCAACGGCAATGGGCGGATTGTTGGGGTTGAGTGGGTTGGTCACGGTGTTGTCATATTCTGCCTGTGCATATACAGTGGTGCCCTTAGGTGCTACTACTGCTTCATTAAAATAATATCCACCCTGCCAGTTGAAATCCCAATCATCAATTTTAATTAGATTTTCTTTGGTGCCGTCAGGTTTTTCCATCCAAACCTTCCAATTTCTTCCTAATAAGTGCATGTGTGGAAAAACGCTCAGGAAAGTTAAATCCTGATTGGTCTTCCATTTTCCGGTAAATAATTTTTTCTGATTGGCGGGTATGACAAAGCCAAAAAAACCTCCGGGCAAGTCAGATGGCAGTAGAATTCTGTCTTTCACCAATCTGTCTATTTTTTCACTTGGGTCGGCAAAAAAGATGTTAACAGTGGTGCTGTCGAATTCATCGAGTGGGGTAGGAGCATAGTGCATTTGTATGACAAGGTCAGAGCCTTTATTCATTTTTTGTCCGAATGACTCAGGATAGCGAATGGGTTTTTGACCCGGCACATATCCCGGGTATTGCTCATACGATAATACAGAGTTGACATCAAAACCGGGTGTATTGGCAGAGAACCCATATTCAGGTGTTTTTTCATCGTACCCTCTTGCCTTCCCTGTTGTGTCTTGGAAAAATAAAGCATGGTGGACTATTCTTTTATTTCCGGGCCTAAGTTCAATGGCTTTGATGATTTTATTTTCAGTAAGACCTGTGGGAAGAACAAAATACCTGTATTCATCTGATCCGTTGCCTTTGTGAAGGTGTTTGGATTTGAAGCTCAATACCAGGTCGGGCTCTCCCAAAGCGCTACCTTGTGGATAGTCAGGAAACGATGGTTCTTCTGCTGCATTTCCATAAGGCATGCCGTTGTCTACCCATTGGGCAATCTTGGCGATTTCCTCATCTGTTAAATAATTTTCCTCCATGTAATGCCTGTATGTTGGATCAGCTTTCCAGGGGGGCATGTACTTGGTAGTGGTAACCCATTTAATGGTTTCGCCATACGACCTTACCTCTTCATAATTGGTTAATGAAAAAGGGCCTATTTCGCCGGGTCTGTGACAACTGGCGCATTTAGTATAAACTAGGCGGGCGACATCATTGGTGAATGTTACTTGAGATGATATGTTTTCACCGGTAAACGCAATAGTAATTGCAATGAGAAACCATTTTGTCATTTTTAGTTATTTTCTTTATAGTTGATAAAGCATCCAAAAGCCTGGGTAGTGGCTGGTTGAATGGGCTCGTTGTTCAAAAAGTGTATAATGGCCTGCCGGAGAAAGTTTTCCCTGGCTTTCCTTCTTTTCCCTATACCGGCATAACCATCGTCTATGCTTCCCTGATACAAGATGGTGCCATCTTTGGAGACCAATACTACCTCAGGGGTAACCTTTACGCCAAATTTGAGACTCAGATTTTTATAATGGTCTGTTATCGATGGCATTTTCAATTGATATTTATTCATAAACCGATCTATGCTGTCTTTCCTGGATCTTTGATTAGGAAAAACCAACAGGAAATCAATCTCATCCTGATAACCAGAGAAAAGTTCATTAATGACAGGTGTGTAAGATTGACAAATAACACAGTCTTCCAGCATAAAAAAATAGGCAGTTGCCTTCTTTTGAGCATATCCGGAGTAAGCCAACATGACCAGGCTCAAAAAATATAACAGATTCCTATTTGTTTTATACATCTGATTTTAGACGGCCAATGTAGTTAATAGTTTATTCAATGTTGTAATTAACTGTTGATTGGGTATTATAAAAGAAGAATGACAGAACATCTGCTGCTTCGTCTATTATTTTGGAAGTGGGTTTACCGGCTCCATGACCTGCACTCACATCAATCCTGATCAATACCGGTTTTGGTCCTTTTTGATGAGCCTGTAATGCCGCTGCAAATTTAAAGCTATGGGCAGGCACAACACGATCATCATGGTCAGCGGTTGTGATTAGGGTTGCAGGGTATTGATTGTCCTTGACATTGTGATATGGTGAATATTTCAACAAATAAGGGAACATTTTGGGATCGTCACTTTTGCCGTAGTCGGTAGCCCAGGCCCAGCCAATGGTGAACAAATGGTAGCGCAACATGTCCAAAACACCTACTGCAGGAAACGCAACGGCAAATAAATCGGGTCGTTGCGTCATACATGCACCTACCAGCAGACCACCATTGGATCCACCCTGGATGGCCAGTTTTTCTTTGCTGGTATATTTTTGATCAATAAGGTAACTTGCACCTGCTATAAAATCATCAAATACATTCTGTTTGTTTTCCAGGGTTCCCGCTTTGTGCCATTCTTGTCCGAATTCACCTCCTCCTCTTATGTTGGCAACGGCAAGTATTCCACCGTTTTCCAGCAACGGTAGTCTTGATACACTGAAGGAAGGCGTAATCGAAACATCAAATCCTCCATACCCATACAGTAAAGTTGGATTGTTGCCATCTTGTTTCAATCCTTTCTTCTTTGTAATAAACATGGGTATCTTGGTTCCATCCTTACTGCTATACCACTCTTGAGTCGTTTCATATTCGTCAAAATTGAAGTCAACCACGGGCGACCTGAATACACGAGACGACAGATTATTCATGTCCAGTTCATAAATGGTAGTAGGTCGGATGAAAGAAGTGAAAGAATAATATGCCTTACTATCTTGTTTTTTTCCTGAGATACCACCTATGGAACCTATACCTGGCAACGATAGGTTTTGTATAAATTTACCATCCAAAGTATAGACCCTGACCTCTGAACTTGCATTGTGCATATAGGTTGCGAGAATTTTTCCACCACAAATATTGACATCACTTAGAGGGTCTTTGTCTTCCGGAATCACATCGGTCCATACATCCGGTTGCTTCAGATCAAATTTGACCAACCTTTTTTTAGGGGCATTTTTATTGGTAGCCAACAAAAATACACCATCCCCCAAATGATCAACAAGGGTGTGGTCATTTTCAAAATTGTCTACTACCTTTATCATTTTCCTGGTAGGATCGGCAGTGTCCATGATCCAAAGTGTATTGCCGCTGGTTGATTCAGAAGTGCTGATGACGAGGTATTTTTCATCTTCAGTAGTTTGACCGTAAACATTGCGCTGTCCATTTTTGGAATCAACATATATCAATGGGTCTTCAGCCTGAGGCGTGCCCAATTTATGATAGTATAGTGCATGAAATTCATTTTTTCCGGAGAGAGCTGAACCTCCTTTGGGTGCAGGATATCTGGAATAATAAAAGCCATCTCCTTTCCAGGAGATTCCTGAGAACTTGATCCAATCCAGGGTGTCAACAGTTGTTTTTCCTGTATTCAAATCCATAACAAATGCTTTGCTCCAGTCAGAACCACCCGCATTTAAAAAATAACCCAAAAATTTTCCGTCTGCAGAAAAATCCATACTGCCCAATGAAACGGTTCCATCTTTAGAAAGGGTATTGGGATCAATAAGCACCTTGCCTTCTTTTTCAGGATCTTCGGTCACATATAGAACACTCTGGTTCTGTAGTCCATCGTTTTTAAAATAATAATACTTGCCTCCTTCTTTGAAAGGGGTTCCATATTTTGCAAAATTCATGAGTTTTTCAAGGCGGTTCCTTACGGCTTTTCTAAATGGTATTTGGTCAAGATAACCGAAACTTATTTTATTTTGAGCCTCAACCCATACTTTGGTTTCACTGCTGTTGTCATCTTCTAGCCATCTGTATGGATCTGATACCGGAGTGCCATGGTAATTGTCCACTACACTGTCCTTTTTCGTTTCAGGGTATTTCACATCAATCATAGGATAATCCGTTTTTGGTTTTTGACATGCTGACCATAGTATGCATGTTAACAGACACAAGGTTCCAACTCTCATGAATCAGTTTTAAATTAGGTTAATATGTTAACTTCTGAAGGAGTTATATCCCTCTTCTTTTGATTTCCTGATCAATCAGGGATAACTCCCTGCCCATTTCGCCTGTGATGGAAGTGTTCTCCTCAGCCCTGCGAATCAAATAGGGTAAAACCTCTTTGACAGGTCCATACACAACATATTTTGCAACATTGTAACCTGCCTTCGCCAAATTGAAAGTGATGCAATCACTCATGCCCATCAATTGGCAAAAATTTAGATGGGGGTGACTTTTATCCAGTTTTCGTTCAGATATTAGTGTGGCTAATAGCATGTTACTTTCCTGGTTATGAGATGCACAGCAGACAGATATCTTTTCATAGTGATCAACACAGAAAGTCAAAGCAAGATTATAATCGCGATCTGTATCTTCCTTGGTCTCCTGAATAAGACATTCGTAGCCCATTTCCTTTGCCCGGTTCCTCTCTTTTTCCATGTAGGCGCCCCTCACTAATTTGGCGCCTAACAAAAATTGTTTTTCTGTCGCTACTGCAAAGTCTTTTTTCAAGTCGGATAACTTGTCTTTTCGGTAAAGTTGATAGGTGTTGTACACAATTACTCTTTCCTTGTTGTACTTCTCCATCATCTCCATGGCAATGCTGTCTATGGGGTCTTGCATCCAGGTTTCTTCTGCATCGATGAAAACACCTACTCCATGTTCATGCCCTTTTGCACAAATCGAATCGACCCGTCTGGCGAATGAATCATACTTTGACCTTTGTTCAGGTGTCAATACTTCTTTGTTTTGCATGGCTTCCAAAATACTGTTGTCTACGAGCCCGGTCAATTTAGTACTTATTACAGGCACAGAATTGTTGCTTGCTGCCATTTCTATGGCCTTCATGTTTTGTGACATGACTGCATCAAATTCTTCGTCAGTATCTTTGGCTTCCGCTCCATAATCAAGCACCGATAAGGTGTGAAATCGGTGGAGTTTATCTATGGCTTTCTGACAATCCAATAGATTTTCGCCACCACAGAATTGTTCAAAAATGGTTTCTTTGATTATATAATGGGATAAGGGTATGTTCAGTTTTATAGCCCATAATCCAAGTTTTGTTCCGGCTTTTACAAGGGTAGCATTATTCATGGCCCTGAAAAGCCTTTCCATTTTTTTTAGTTCAGCATTGCTTTTGGTGGAAAATGCGATTTCTGTGTTTCCAAAATCGGGTAGTTCTTTGGTTAATCCTTCTTCCATTTTTATTCTTTATTTCAATCTATTCTTATTCCATATTTCCCAGGATGCTTCTGCCTGGTAAACCAACATTGGCAAGCCGTTTTGAATTTTGGCTCCCTGCTCTTGGCCTGATGTCAAAAATAATGTTTTTTTAGGATTGTAAATCAAATCGATGAGAAAATGTTGGTCACCTATCCACTCATAGGGTATGGGCGGTTTTTCATTGTGATTGGGAGTCATACCTAATGGAGTTGTATTGATAATCAGTAGGTTGTCTTGTATTATAGGCTTGTCGATCTTTGCATATAACATCCCTTTGCCCCTTCTGTTTACTACGTGATAGTCTATTCCCAGTGCCGACAAGCTGAATTGTACTGCTTTGGAGGCACCGCCATTTCCCAATACCAAGGCACCGGGTCGAAGGTCTCCAATCAATTCGAGCAACGATTTTGTAAAACCTATCCAATCGGTGTTATAGCCAACGAACTTTCCATCTTCTTTTGCAATACAGTTTACAGCTCCAATTTGCGCAGCCTGTTCGTCTATGCGGTCTAAATAAGGTAAAACGGCACTCTTATAGGGTATAGTCACATTCAATCCGTCAATCCCACTCTTTAAAATAAAGCCTATATCCTCAATCTTCTCCAGTTCAAGCAAATCGTAGGAGGCATTGATGTTTTCTTCAGTGAATTTATTTTTAAAATAAGCAGGAGAAAAACTATGACCTAGTTTTTTACCAATTAAGCCATATCGGGCACTCAATTCTTTACGGCTATGCAACTGATTTCTATGTTTACATATTTGGGTAAAGCTGCCACCTGAACCAACTCACGGGCAGGCGCGTCTATCCCTTCGAAATATCGGGCATAAACAGCATTGATACGGCCGAACAATTCCATGTCTGTTACAAAGACCGAACATTTTACAATATGCTCAAAATTCATTCCGGCTTCATCCAAAACTGCCGACAAATTGTTTAATACCTGCTCAGTTTCAGCCTCAATGCTCTCGGTAATAATAACTCCGGTTGCTGGATCAATGGCGATTTGCCCTGAAACATAAAGTGTATTGCCCGCTAAAATGGCTTGATTATATGGGCCAACTGGTGCTGGTGCGTTTTTACTATTGATTATGGTTTTCATATTGGAAGAATTAACTTTGCAAATATGAGCAATCTTGACCACAAACCCAATATCGAGTTGCCGGTAAGTTTTGAGACATTGGTGCAACATTCTATACCGGCATACAAAGAGGCTTTGTTGGCTACCATAAAAGAGAACAAACCACCGGTTAGCATAAGACTTCATCCATTCAAATATCCCGGTTTGAACAACATGGAAAATAGGGTGCCATGGTGTGAATACGGACAATATTTGGAAGAAAGGCCTGTCTTTACGCTGGATCCATTGTTTCATGCCGGCGCTTATTACGTTCAGGAGGCTTCTTCAATGATTCTATACACGGTCCTGAAATCTTTGCCTTTGAAAGAAAGTCCAAGAATTTTGGATTTATGTGCGGCTCCCGGCGGTAAATCTACCCTCATTTTAGATTTTCTAAAAGGTAAAGGCCACTTGGTTGCCAATGAAGTAATCAAATCCAGAACCTCTGTTCTAGAAGAAAATTTGATCAAATGGGGTTACAACAATGGAGTAGTAACCCAAAACGATCCTGCTGATTTTCATCATCTGCCTAACCATTTTGATGTTTTGATTATTGATGCGCCTTGTTCTGGAGAAGGAATGTTTAGAAAAGATCCGGCATCTATAAAGGAATGGTCTCTGGAAAATGTTGAATTGTGTGCCTCGCGTCAGAAACGAATTCTCACAGATGCTTTGCCTGCTTTGAACAATGGGGGCTTTCTGGTTTACTCTACTTGCACCTACAATGAAAAAGAAAACATGGAAAATGTTGCCTTTTTAGCAAGTGAACACGATCTCATCAATCTGTCTGTAGATGGAGTCGAAGCCTTGGGTGCCGTAGAACTTAGCTACCAGGATTTTAAAGGATATCAGATGATACCCGGAAAAGTTAAGGGGGAGGGTTATTTTTTTGCTTTGTTTAAAAAGAAATCTGGTCCCCAAATGGAGCATAGATTTAAGTCTACTTCACGTCTGAAAAAACTGGTCAAGAGAGAGCGATCTTCTCTTACAGAATGGTTCAGCGAAGAGGTGCTAGATCAACTGTTGATTCATGAAAATGGGGATGTTTACCTGTTCAATGAAACGCTGACAGTGGATCTCGAATTGTACCTGGAGTCCTTAAAAGTGAAATATGCCGGCATTAAGATGGGTAAATTGGTTAAAGATGTATTTATACCCGAACATGCACTTGCCATGAGTATTGAAAAACTTTCTAAAAAACCCGAAGTAGAACTTTCTTACCATGATGCGCTGCGATTTTTGCAAAAAAGTTTGACCGTGGTAGATAGTAAGGAAAAATCCTGGATTTTACTTACGTATCAGTCGAGACCCCTAGGTTGGGCTAAGAATCTGGGCAATAGAATCAATAATTATTTGCCATCTCATCTTCGTATACATATGGATATTAACAGGTAAGTCATTTGCTGGTTAAGGATTAATACACCATAAGCAGTTGACACACTGGCTCAAATTGTGATGCCTATCATAATCTTTGTTGACTGTACTCATTAAAGTCGCCTGTCACTTATCGGAATTTTACAAAATGAATCGGCATTGGGTCGGTTTATAAATCAATTACGATGAAATATCAAAACCCAAATGATGTGTTGGCATTGGCTACCTTGCTCCTGGCCCAGGCAGAAAATGAAAGCAATCGGTCTGAAGAAGATGTTGTTATTCCCACCATGGCAAGAGATGCTATATGGGCGGAAGTATTAATGATGAAATCATTTTTACAAAATGAAGGAGTTGCAACCGACGACCCTTGTCCTTTGGACAGATGTCTTCAATTGTGCAAAAACATTGATGACAGATTTTCTAGTTTGGATACGGAAACTTTGCACATTGCGCAACATCACACTACTTCCACAATGGATTTGGATCTGCCCACTGCACGAAAATTGGTAGACCTGGCTAAGCATACGGCATCCATTATTTTTTCTCAAGCCCCAAGTTATTGATCCATTCAAACTCAACTAGCCATGCACAGTTCAAACGATCTAACCCACCTTACAGATCTTCAGGCTCATGCCGAAGGTACCGGTGCCATACCTGTAAAAAAAGCTTTTTACCAGGATTATCTTCCTCCATGCAATGCAGCATGCCCTGCAGGTGAAAACATTCAGGCATGGTTGAGTTTGGTAACAGAACAACAATTTAAAAAAGCGTGGGAAAAACTGGTTGAAGAAAATCCCATGCCTGCAATTCATGGCAGGGTTTGTTATCACCCATGCGAAAGCGGTTGCAATCGGACCCAGGTTGACGAATCGGTAAGCATCCATGCAGTCGAAAGATTTTTAGGAGACATGGCGTTGACTGAAAATTGGCAATTTCCGCAGCCTGTCGGCCAAAACTCAAAAAGGATTTTGATCATTGGTGCAGGCCCCAGTGGGCTTTCTGCTGCTTATCACTTACGCAGAATGGGTTATGCAGTAGATATTATGGAAGCAGGTCCTCTGCCCGGTGGCATGATGCATTTTGGTATACCAGCATATCGATTGCCCAGAGAAATATTGATGGCCGAAATCAAAAGGATTGAAGCTATGGGTGTAAATATTTACCTCAATCACAAGGTAGACGATGTAGCCGCTGAAAAGAAAAATGGCAATTATGATGCAGTTTTTATTGCGGTAGGTGCCCACATTGGTAAAAAGGCTGAAATTCCTGCAAGAGACGCCGGCCAGATTCTGGATGCGGTGAGTCTATTGCGGCAAATGGAATTGGGCGAGGCCCCCAAATTGGGTAGAAAAGTAGCCGTTTATGGAGGCGGTAACACAGCCATGGATGCGGCTCGCGTAGCCAAAAGGTTGGGAGTTGATGATGCCATGATTATATATAGGCGGGATAGAGACCATATGCCTGCCCATGCCTTTGAAGCTGATGAGGCACTGGGTGAAGGTGTCAAAATTCATTGGTTAAGAACCATAAAGAGTTTTGAAAACAGCTTGTTGACAGTTGAAATAATGCGATTGGAAAACGGCAAGCCCATTCCTACGGGGGAATATGAAACCATCGAAGCAGATGATTTGATTCTTGCACTCGGACAGGATACGGATACTTCTTTTCTAAACAATCTGGATGGTGTGACTTTTAAAACCGATGGCACGGTGGTGGTCGATCCATTTATGATGACAGGCGCTGAAGGCGTTTTTGCCGGAGGAGATATGGTGCCTGGCGATAGAAGTGTAACCATAGCAGTGGGACACGGAAAGAAGGCTGCCAAAAACATCCATAGATATTTATCGAATGGTACAATGACAGAGCTACCCAAACATCCAGTGGTTACCTATGATAAACTACATGTTTGGTTAAAAACGTTTGCACCGGTAAATGAACAGCCCAAAAGAATGAACAGACCTGAGCACAACGACTTTCATGAAATTGTAGGCGGTCTTGCAAATGATCAGGCTGTTTATGAAGCGGCCAGGTGTTATTCCTGTGGCAACTGTTTTGAGTGCGACGGGTGCTATGGTGCTTGTCCTGAAGGTGCGATTATAAAACTGGGAAAAGGCAATCGTTACAAGATTGATTTACAGCTTTGCACGGGTTGTGCTGTTTGTGTAGAACAATGCCCGTGCCATGCAATAGATTTAAATTGGCAAAACAAATAAAGTGCAGGTGATGAAACAATTAACAGAGAAAGAAACAATGATTGCTACTTTAGATGGAAATGAAGCTTGCGCTTATATTGCCTACAGAGTAAATGAAGTATGTGCGATTTATCCCATCACACCATCCAGTACTATGGCTGAATTGGCAGATGAATGGTCTGCCAAAGGCATCAAAAACATTTGGGGAAATGTTCCTGAGATCATTGAAATGCAAAGTGAAGGAGGTGCAGCAGGCACGGTACACGGTTCTTTGCAGGGGGGTGCTCTGACAACCACCTTTACCGCATCTCAGGGCTTAATGCTGATGTTGCCCAATATGTATAAGATTGCCGGAGAACTTACATCTGCCGTCATCCACGTAGCCGCAAGGTCATTGGCTGCACAGGCCCTTTCTATCTTTGGCGACCACCAGGATGTTATGGCCGCCAGATCAACGGGATTTGCTATGATTTCTTCAGTGTGCGTTCAGGAAGCCCATGATATGGCACTGATTGCTCAAGCTGCAACACTTCAATCCAGAATCCCTTTTATCCATTTTTTTGATGGTTTTAGAACTTCTCATGAGGTCAATAAAATTGAATTGATTCCGGATTCCATCATTAGAAGCATGATTACTGAAGAGACTGTAATTGCCCACCGTCAGCGCGCTCTAAACCCCAATAATCCATTCGTTAGAGGTACAGCCCAAAACCCGGATGTATATTTCCAGGGCAGAGAAGCATCAACTCCTTTTTACACCGCATGTCCAAATGTGGTTGCAAAGGTAATGGAAGAGTTTGGTGCCTTTACAGGACGACACTACAGACCGTTTGAATACTACGGCCATGCAGAAGCGGATCGCATTGTCATTATTATGGGATCAGGCTATGAAACGGTTCAATCCGTGGTTGCAGACCTCAATCGCAAAGGCGAAAAACTGGGTGTTGTTTTAGTTCGACTTTTCCGTCCTTTTTCACTGGAGTACTTGTTACAAGTATTACCGGACACTGTCCAGAGCATAGCCGTATTGGATAGAACCAAAGAGCCGGGTGCAGTGGGTGAGCCACTTTTTACAGATGTAGTAGCGGCATTGCTTAAAGCCTATACTTCAGGTGACATTAGCTCTATGCCCAAAATCATTGGAGGTCGTTACGGACTGTCTTCCAAAGAGTTTACACCAGCCATGGTCAAAGCTGTTTTCGACAATTTGCTAAAACCCCACCCGGTTCATCCATTTACAGTGGGTATAAATGACGATGTCAATCACACCAGTCTGGATTATGATAATGCTTATCATACCGATAATGCAGGTTGGACACAGGCTATGTTTTATGGACTGGGTGCTGATGGTACCGTTGGAGCCAATAAAAACAGTATCAAGATCATTGGAGAAAATACATCTTTAGGGGCTCAGGGCTATTTCGTTTATGATTCCAAAAAATCGGGAGCAAGAACCGTTTCTCATTTGAGATTTGGTCCGGAATCCATCAAGGCACCTTATCTTATTCGATCCGCCAATTTTATTGCCTGCCACCAGTTCAGTTTTCTTGAAAAAGTGGATGTATTGTCCAATGCAGGCCAGAATGCCGTTTTTTTACTAAATACAATTTACGATAAAGACCAGGTTTGGGAATACCTTCCACAAGTTGTGCAGAAAAAAATTGTTGATCTTCAAATGCGGTTTTTTGTCATCGATGCCAACAAAGTTGCTCAATTAACAGGGATGGCAGGCAGAATCAATACCATTATGCAAACTTGTTTTTTTGCAATTTCAGGTGTATTGCCCAAAGATGAAGCCATTTATCAAATTAAGAAAGCCATTGAAAAAACGTATTTCAAAAAAGGAAAAGCGGTAATAGAAAAGAATTTTAAAGCCGTCGACAGCACACTGGAAAATCTTTTCGAAGTAGGAACTATCGGTAAACTGGCAACGAATAATAATGCTATCCGTGAAAACAGATGGGATAAGGCACCAGGCTTTGTATCAGAGGTACTGTACAAAATGATGGAAGGTAAAGGGGATGATATTCCTGTTAGTGCTATGCCTGTAGACGGTACTTATCCTTCTGCTACTACTAAGTGGGAAAAAAGAAGAATTTCTGACCAAATAGCCAGCTGGAATCCTGAAATTTGTATCCAGTGCGGCAATTGCAGCTTTGTCTGCCCTCATGCTGTTATTCGATCAAAATTTTATCACACTTCACTTTCGGATGAAGCACCGGCAGGCTTTCTTTCAGCCCCCATCAATGCCAAAGGTTTCCCTGAGACAAAATATTCACTGCAGGTTTACCTGGAAGATTGCACCGGATGTAATTTATGCAATGAGGTTTGTCCCGTTACCGACTTGGAAGATAAATCTAAAAAAGCCATAAACCTGGAGCCTATTCCACAGGATTTGTCTCAGCAGCAAAAGGCCATAGAATTTTTTGAACAAATTCCATGGA
>CALJKQ010000073.1 GCA_937973565.1 uncultured Saprospiraceae bacterium
GAGTTTAAGTGCCCAGGAATAGTGACTGGAAGTTGCAGAAATTAGATAAGCGCCCAGAGAAGTAGATCCGGTCCACGGTTAGTATTTTTTAACAAACAATTCCTCCTGATTGTGCTTGATTATCAACCCATGTACTTTTTTATGAGTTGCCATAAAGAGCTTGCGTACATCCTTTAATGGCATTGAGTGGTAGCGCTGTTGTATGGTTGCATTTAGTTTGGGTGTATCTTTCCAGGAATAACTCTCGGCAGGCATTACCGGTTTGAGGACTTTCATCCCCTGCTGGTACCAATCCAACATCATGTGGTGCCATTGGTGGAGGTGACCAAGAACATCTCTTATATCCCTGTTGAGTGTTCCCGGAGGAAAGGCCTGCGTTTTAACGGATTCGGGAAGAGTATTAATAAATTGCATTAATTCATGGTAAGTTTTTTCACTCTCTAGCATTAAATCATCTTTGTGAACGGGACGAGGCATGGCTATTGGTTTTAAGTGTAAATATAAGCAAGGATGTATTGGGATGTAGCTTTACATTTCATGAAAGCATCAAAATTCAGTGTTGATTACTTCGTTTTTAATCATTAGTGTCTTTATGGGAAATGTAGTATGAGAGATTTTAAGTTTTGGGACCTGTCTTCTTTTTTTGGATTATGTGGGCATTAAGTAACCGATGTTACTTGCGCCCTGACCGGTTAATATTAACTTTGTTCAAAACAAAAAAGATGAGTACTTTCATTTTTGTGATAGTAATGCTCCACCTCTTAGCCGGCTTTGGATATATGGTTTATAAGTTGAGCGGAAAAAGCGGGAAAAATGAATAAGAGATTTGTAAAATAAAATTGCCTTTGAAATTTTTTTAAGACACTATCCTTTGTGTTTGCATAAAACTTTTTATGTGTTCTTTCACCGGATCTAGGACTATAATATGGAAAACCCCATCAGACCATTATTAAAAAAGGTGTAATTTCTCTTTTCTGGTCTATCTTTATCTTTGCCCGACCGGTCGTTTAACGCATTGGCAAATATTTCATCAAATTTTTAATAAGGATTCTCAAACCACATTGTCCTCTTCTATTTTGGGAATGAGATATAAGTTGATATGCCTGAGTACAGTCCAAGGGCGTTCATCTTTGTTTTTTGCTTGGATCTAGTTGAAAAAGGTTTTGGAGAGTTGATGGGAAGTGCCTTGGGCTTAAGGAATCACGCAGGTAACAAAAGGGGGGTATGCTTGTGTTTGCCCGTTAAAATTTTATACCTCTTTTTTTCATTTCTTCGGCCAATTTACCTTCTATCTTACGACAACTGCAGTTTTTTGAATGCTCCAAATGCCAGGCAATGCGTTGATCCAAAGTTGGATTTTTTGGCATCTTATTTTTTAGATGCCATTCTTTGTTGATTTTATTGCTCATTGTACAATGATATTCTATATAAATATACTGGCAAATGTGTCGAAATGCTTCAAACTAGACAAGATTTTTTACCTACATGACGGATTTGGCGATATTCTGTGTACCAAAAAAACATGGTTGCCCTCCTTATATTGGTTTAACCACCATCCAATAAAATATGATGCCGGGAGGGATCGTGACCAGGCTGCCCAAAATACTCCACTGGATAAGGAGACGGTTGATTTTGGCCACATTTTCAGCCTCGTTTTTTATGGTTAAAAATAGTTTTTCCTGCAGAAAAACCAGCGGAACAGAAAGTATCCACATGCCGAGAATTAAGTAGATGGAATGCAATAGCCAGGGTTGGGACTGGCTGCCACCATAAACGGAAGAGAGGCAAAGTCCGTTGAGTACGGTCAGGGCAATGCCGGGGATGGTGAGGTACAGATCTGTTTTTTGCAACAATTTTGCTGCAAAATTTAATACATGGGCATCTTTGGAATAATAGGCATAAGAGAACCACACCGGGCCCACAATCATATTTCCCATAAAAATGACAACCCCCAAAATATGAAGGACTTTATGCCACTGGTAGGAGAACAGCAATTCAAAATGAACCATGCCTGTAAACTCTGCCAAAGTTATCAAAATCAGGATCAATCCATTAAATATGGATATTTTGCCGGCGGTGCTCATGGGTGTACATCGAAGTTTAAAATTGAATTAAATAGTGTTGCAATTTTTAATAATAGTCGGTCATGAAAAGTCAATATTACAGAAGAATGACAAGATTTTCAAAGCTGAAAATTGATTTGGTGTTTACATCATTCAGGATAGTTAACATTGGCTTTGATTCTTTTAATTTGTCGCAGATGCCGGTCTGTGTGAGAGAAGTGAATGACCAATAAGCCATGAATGCTTCTTTTGTCGTTGGGTTCTCCTGCTCTTGGGGTAAAATGTAATTTCAGGTCTTTTTGGGTGTTGCGCACAAATTGAAGGATGTTGTCTCTACCAAAATTAAAAAAAAGAAAATTGTCTCTGCCTCTCATAAAGCCCATAGGTATGGCGTTTTCCGGAGCCTGGTGCCCGGTATTTTCTGCCATCCAGGATAGATAGATGGAATCATTGAGCGACTCCTGGTAGTATTCCGGCTGAGGGGCTATTTCTGTGCCAAGCCAGGCTTCTTGCAGGAATATTCTTTCATAAAGCCCCAGATGTTCTACCACCTGGCCAATGCTCCATGCTTCTGGAGAAGGCTTAAAATGCCACTGTTCATAAGATAAGTGATCTACTTCCTCCCTGACTTCCTTTTGGGTTCTTTCCAATTCTGCTAGCAGATATTTTCGATCCTCTTCTGACCATATTTTTCCTGATTTTGGAAAGTGATTGGAAGATTTTATTTTTTGTATTTGTTGGGTATGCCTGGTGGTATGCGCGATATAGACCAACACATATTGGTGCAGATCTCTTTCTGCCCAATGTCCCCATTCAGATGGACGATAGACAACGTGTTTTCTTAAATCGGTATTTGTACTTTCTACCCACTTTATGACCTGATTTCTATGGTAATTGAAGTATTTTTTTAAATCACTTAATTTTTTGAATCTACCCAAAGGAAGCGCAACAGAGGGGGCTTTTCCCTTGACTGTGTCGGTGGCATATGCGGTCATGATTTTATCTTTTTCTACCGTATTTTGGGTCCCTTCAATTTGTTCGGGGGTAAATTGATTGCAATACAGATCCCACTGCAAAAGCTCCTCAAAGGTCCCTAAATGTTCAATAACTTCTGCGATTGACCAATTGCTGCTATCCTGTTTAAAAGCAATTTGAGCTTCATTTAGGCCCTCAATTTCTGTGATCAATTCTTGTTGTGTGTTTTGCAGACCTTTCAACAATAATTGTCTGTCTGCCTCTGTCCAAAGTGGTGTGATTCCTTTCTGTGAAAATAAATTCATGAAGGGGGCCAAGAGTATAAGAAACAAAATTGATTTGTATTTCATTGTGCTGATATTTGTATGGTGTAAGCCATTCTTGCTATTTTGTTATTCCATATTAGACGGTAATCCTGAATGTTTTATGAGTGATCTGAAAAATCGTAGATCTTATGAATTTTTTTATTTTGTTTTTTTCGCTGGCAGCTTTATTTGCCCTGATTGATATAAATTCAGGGCTTTATGTAAAAGGTCATCTATTTTTTTTATTGGGAAGTCTGATTGGGGATTTAGCAGCATGATTTTCATTCGA
>CALJKQ010000074.1 GCA_937973565.1 uncultured Saprospiraceae bacterium
TAGAGACCTATCACATAATAAAGAGATTCAGCAGGATTTAAACATTAAGAGCATTAAGTGACATTAAGGCTTAATTTGTTTACACAATCTTAATGTCTCTTAATGCCTGAAAAAAGCCCAATCTCGTCCATAGGGAACTGTGTTTATCTGACAGCATTCCACACATAGACTTAGCATTTAAAAAAGAGATTCACCAGCATTAAAACATTAAGAGCATGGAGCGACATTAAGGTTTAATTGGTCTATACTAACTTAATGTACCTTAATGTTTCTTAATGTTTAATATAAAGCCCAATCTCGTCCAAAGGGCAAAATCTTTATGTGGAACCACCCATTCACAAAACATTAACGATAACCCCATTGACAATACCCAAACTTTCAATATAAATTTGCACTATCAAAAGCGGAAAGTCCGCCGGCAAAAAAAAATAAAAAATATTTTCATTTCCCGGAACTTTTTTTGACCCTACCCCGTTGTAGGTTTTGTCTTTCGGTTCATTTTAATCTTTAAGATTTTTAAACATTAAAATTTTGGACCATCATGACAAGAAATCTTTTAGTTCCCGAAGCGAACCTCTTTTTTTTTAAGGCGAGTTCAGATAGTAAATGTAACGTTTTCAGGCATTTCATTTTCACAATTTTGTTTAAATCCTCAGAATAACAATCCTCTTTTGGTTTAAGCGTTTCGCTTAAAGCAAAGTATCGGCCTTAACAGATAAACCGTTAAGAAATTGCGTAATAAAGCCGTTAAAAATCCAAAACTGTTCGAGCTTATTACTGATAAACAGTAGACTTGAATCAAACATTATCAAAAAGTTGCTAGTCATTTAGCGAGTTTTTTTTGGATTTAGGCTTTGTGGAGCAATTTTAGGTTTAGATGTTACCAGCCTTGATTTTTTTTGTTACTTTTTTTGATCAAGCAAAAAAAGTAAACTAAGAAACGATTTAAAAACTGGAAAATTTTTTCATTTTTTAAACGTTTCCAATATGAAACATTATGTTTTTGCGGCACTTGTAAGTGCCACCCTTTTTGCCAGCTGTACAAAAAACAGTGACTTCTTCTCCACCTCCAACCCGGTTGCAGAAAATCGAACCGATGAAAAGATGGAGATCAGCATCCAGACCACTGGAGACGCCGAGATCAATTTGTCACCTGAAAAGGTGGTGATCTCAAACCCCAATGCCGCATCGTTTACCGTCATCGTTGACCCGGGGAAAGTAAGCGAACAGACCTACTATGCAGTATCCCTCACTGCTTCGCATGCTGCAGATGGCCTCAAAGTGACCAAAAATCCAGGGCTATATCAGGTGATTTACGAAGACCAGGGAGAAGTTGTAATTACCCCCAACAGTTCTTCAGTATTTAATCTTACCATCCAGCCGGCTGGAATCCAGACATCTTCCTACCAGTCCATTATCGAAGAAAATGATGGAGTATAGTTGAAATGATGTTAAATGGCGGATCTTCAAAGTCCGCCATTTTTCTTTTCCAAACACTGCAAAGCATACTTCCTGTAATATATGGGTTGGTAATCCCCGATGCTCATTCTTCCCTTTTTTTGATCGATATCTCTCAGCAACCTATATAGGTTTCTATACTTTGTTAATGTATTTGCACTTAGTTTATCGCGGTTGTACTTGATGTAATTGGTGAAGTTTTTTACATAACGCTGGTATTGCTCCGGCTTTTTCAACCTGTTTTCAAAACCTGCTATAAGGTCCAGTCCTTGTGCCAGGTATCGTTGATTCGCAGACATATTGCCTGCATTGGTGTGGTCAAAAATAAGATGATACTTTCCAAAATAAAAATACACCTGTGCTTTGCCTATCGCTGCGGCAGCTTCCTGGTATCTTTCATCGACTGACTTCGACCATCTTTTTACGAAAACAAGCATTTCCTTTTCTGAATAGACCTGACTTAAAGTAGATACCATATTGTGAAAAACAGTAGGAGCCAACATGCCATCATCGGAATAGACGCCGGTTGAGAGGCCATATTGCACCATAGCTCCAATTTTTTTAGTATCAATTTCTTTGCCTAAAGACCAAAGCTGTATGGCCGATAACACGGTGTATCTTACAATTACCCTGTGCATAAGACTTCCTTCCAGTAATTCTCCATTAAGGATGGCATCCATCAATTGCTGCAATGCATGAAAATCCTCCTCAATTTTCATCTTGTAAGCCAGCCTTGCCAATTCAGCCATCCTGCTGGTATGAAGCAGATGGGTTTTGGATTGCATATGTTGCAACTGTGGGTTCATGTCTTTGTGAAAAACCCTTTCAAAAGAATGCACCTCACACATCATCAATGTCATCTTGGCTGTATAATAAGCATCAAAGCCCTGGATCATGTCAAGGTAATCTTCTTCCCGGTACTCATTCATATCCGGGTTATTGCAAAACAGGTATTCAAAATTGACCTCACTGCGGTAACGATCGAGATTATAATCAACACCTGCCTCTTCATCCAGCTTGCGCAAAACCTTAGCCCTCACTTGCTCTGCCTGTTGGTGAAGCCCTTGTCGATTGAGCCACCGCTGCACCAAAATATCCTGCTCATAAGGCTGCTTGCGCAGCTGATCCAGGGCCATCCATTCCTGCGCGATATCATATAACATGGATAGGTAGTTGAGAAATGTTTTCTGACTCCCTCCGGCAAGACATAGTTTCGCAAGTTCGTCATTGCCCGGGTATTGCTTCCTCCAGCTGTCATCTGCAGACAGGTATTCAAGCACTCCATAAGCCTCCGTCTCAGCACCAATACAGGAAAGCGTATATTTTTTAAATTGACTTAGCTGTTTATTTTCCAGTGACTGAACAAATGAAATAAACTTGGGTAAGGCCATAGTAGGGATTTTAGGATAAAATTAAGTGTTATTTGTTGATTAACAATATGTTTTAAGTCAAATATTACAAATAGTTGATTGGAAAAAAGAACTTTTATTCTTTCAGAAATGAAAAAATATTAATACATTGGAATTAAATTTATCCAGATTAATCCACCATTTCTTAATTGATTTCTAACCTATTTTATTCTTTCCATTGTTCCTGCTATTACTCCAGAGAAAGCCTTATTTAGATTACGATTGGTTACAAATCTTTCACTTCACAAAGTAATAATTATTAACTTAGGGTAGGCTCAGCATCAATTTGTCAATACTACGAAACATCCAGATATGAAATATTTATTTTTGCTATACACCTTTCTACTCAGCAGCACCTGTTATTCTCAAAACGAAGCCTGGTATATCCAAAAAATAGCGCAGCAACTGGGCGGCCAAACCGAGGTTTCAGTTAAAAATGGTCGAGTAGACATCGTAACCGATGCATACGCCATCGAAGTGGAATGGGCCAACAATTGGAAACACAGCATTGGCCAGGCACTGTGGTATGCCATCCAAACCAACAAAAAAGCGGGCATCATCCTCATCATGAAAGATGAAAGTGATTACAAATATGGTGTCATGCTGCAGTCAACCCTAGATTATGCCCGGATCGGTGATGTCATCAAGGTACGGTTTTACCCGCAGGACTTTGGGAGCTCTTTTGAAAATCAAAAACAAGAGGAAAAAAACTACAGGCAAGAATTAGATCAAAAAGATTGTCAATATTGGATTACACGATCCAGTCATGTGCGTCACAATAAAAGCTGTCAACATTTTGGCAATTCCAAGGGTGAATGTGGGTCTGCCACCGATGGAAAGGCTTGTAAGAAGTGTGGGGGGTGATATATGTTCATATGCTATAGAGTTACTCCTATTCTTGGGTCAATTGACGTACTTAATGATTAAAAAGCCCAATAACCTAACCAGGCAAAAGTCTCTTTGTGGCAGTAACCCACATAGAGACCTATCACATAATAAAGAGATTCAGCAGGATTTAAACATTAAGAGCATTTAGTGGCATTAAGGGTTAATTAATCTTTACAATCTTAATGCATCTTAATGTCTCTTAATGTTTCAAAAAAAGCCCAATCTCGTCCAAAGGGAAAAGTCTCTATGTGGGACCACCCATCTTAATTCTCTCAATTACCTTAATGCCTGTGCTGAAAAAGCGCAGCTTCCTGAAGCATTTCAAAAAGCCCAATTTCCATTCTAGCGGTATGCCTCTTTAATTTGGAATTCTCATTAGTATATAAACATGTGAAGATTTGAACTTGTGAAGATGAATTCCTGGAAAACGGCATTTTTAATGGCACAGGCTAGAAAACACGCCAACACTTTAAACCCAATATGCTACATTTCAAATCATTTCTAACTCTCTTCACCTACTCTAATTTTAGGGTGTTGGCGTGACATGGCATCTTTGTGGTACAAATATTAAATAAATGATCACAAGTTTTGAACTGGCGATGGCTACTGATGGAATTTCAAAAGGCAATAAAATAAACGGCAGAAACTCCGTGGGGGTATATCAATTACTTTGCGAGCTTATGCAAATGGAACCTGCTGAAGGTAATCTGATTCAAAAGTCGGAAGAATTGTTTAGGTACTGCAGCGAAGGGATGGAGAACGATTCAGCTAAGTTTTTAGCTACTATTTTTTTAAAAGCCTTAAACCGCAAAATGGAATCAGATGTGATCAGTGAAAACATCTATCAATCCATTTCGGGTGTTTCACAGATAGAGTTGTTCGATATTTTGATTGCCAAATTTCCGTTTGTTAAATACAGTCAGCAATTGGTCAATGACTCTATGGTAAGGGACATGATGAACCAGAAGGTTGTGACCCTCATCGACATTGGCATTGGACTGGGTACGCAAATGATGCATGTAATTGAAAAAGCAAAATCATTGCCGACACTGGAAAAACTGATCGTTGTGGGGCTGGAGCCCTTTCCGGATGCATTATCAGCAGCAGAGAACAATATCAACGAACTCAAAAAAAGTGTTGATTTTGAACTGGAGTTTGTTCCTGTGCTGGATTATGCAGAGAAATTTGATTTTGCCTCACTCGACTGTATTGAAGGCTGTGTCATCATCAATGCATCGCTTGCCCTCCACCACATCAGAACCATGGAAGAGAGGAAGGCTACTTTGCAAAATATGGGAGAACTGCACCCTGCTTCTTTATACATGATTGAACCCAATGTCAATCATTATGAACCCGACTTTTACAGCCGCTTTAAAAATAGCTGGAATCACTTCTATGCTTTGTTTCAGGTTATTGATAAACTGGATATCACCAATGAGCAAAAAAACGGACTGAAATTGTTTTTTGGAAGAGAGATTGAGGACATCATTGGCAAACAGGAAGAGGATCGATTTGAGAAGCATATGCTGGCGACGGCTTGGATCCAGCTCCTGAAGACAACTAATTATAAGATCCAAAATTCAATGCTCGAAAGCCCATTTACCGCAATACCGGGGGTTCAGATCGCCCCACAACCGGAAGGCTTTATCGGTTTCACCTTTGAAAATGAAACTGCGTTGGCTTTAATTCATGCAGGCAAGTCATTTTAAATCCCATCTAAAAGAGTTAATGATGAATCACTTTTTCAGCCAAAACCTGATGTCTGCTCCCGCCAGAATCAAGGCCCTGCAAACCAATGCTCAATGCAGATTGGATAAAAATGAGCAATCACTGGATGTAGACAACTATTGGAAAGACAAAGCCATAGAGGCCTTGAAAGAAAGTAACTGGAACCGATATCCCAATGCTGATTTGTCCGACATTGAAACCAATGTTGCCCACTATTGCGGCCTGGATGCAGGTAATATAGCCTTAAGTCCAGGTTCAGCCTCACTTATCACTACGTTGCTGAATTATCTGGCCATCAATGGAAAAAAAATAGTGATTACCCATCCCAGCTATTCTCTTTTTGAATACCATTGTAATACCTACAACATCCCCTTCATTCCCTGGATGTTGAATGAAAACCTCGAATTTGAAATTGAAAATTTACCTGCTCTTGATGCCCAATCGGTTTTGATCATCACATCACCCAACAACCCTACCGGCAACTCCATCCGCAGAGAACAATTGATTGAGATACTGCAAAACAATCCGGAAACCATGGTCGTCATCGACGGCGTTTATACAGAATTTGCCAACGAAGATTTTACACCCCTGGTTAAAGAATATACCAACCTCATGGTCCTCCGTTCTTTTTCTAAAGCCTTCCCCATAGCGGGACTTAGATTGGGCTACCTTTGTGCAAATGAAAAACTGGCAGGTCTGGTAAAAAAACTAATGTTGCCTTTTTCCATCAATGCCTTTACCCTTTGTTTCGCCCGTGAAGTCTTGTTCAGCCCACGATTTATGGCAGAATCAAAGCAAAAGCTCAAAGAAATCATGGCAGAAAGAGAAAGGATGAAGCAAGCCATCCAATCGATGGATCCCCTCAGAAAATTAAAAGTGTATAACTCCGATGGCAATTTCCTGCTGTTAAAGGTATACAATGAAACCGACCACTCTATGCTGCTACATACCTTACAACAAAAAGGCATCCAAATTTTAAATACCTCCACCTTTACCCTACTCAAAAATACCATCCGCGTTTCCATTGGCAGCCCCCAGGAGAATGAACTCTTTTTAAATTTTCTATCCACAATCACACTTTGTGAACCCACCGTTAAAAGCACCCCAAACCAGCGCTATTTCACCCTTCCCCGGGCTTTAGGAACCAACCTGGAAAAAACACAGCTTAATTAAATCTGAACTACTGAATATGTTCATATCGAAAAAACATTCTCTCTATAATGGGGAAATTGACATACTTAATCTTCTTAATGACTGTTAAAAGCCCTATAATGCCAAGTTAATTGCCTATTTATGGCACTAACCCACCTATAGACTTAGCACCTAAAAAAGAGATCCACCAGGATTAAAACATTAAGAGCATTGAGTGGCATTAAGGGATAATTTTTCTTTACCTTCTTAATGCATCTTCATGTACTTAATGTTTCAAAAAAAAAGCCCAATCTCTTCCTGAGGGAACTGTCTTTATATGGAATCACCCTTCTTTATGCACTTACCAATCTTAATGTCTCTTAATTTTCTTAATGCCTGTGCTGAAAAAGCGCAGCTTTCTGAAGCATTTCAAAAAAAGCCCAATCTCGTCCATTTGGTAACTGTCTCTGTGTGGCAATTTCCCACAAATAGACCTATCACATAATAAATAAATTCAGCAGGATTAAAACATTAAGGGCATTGAGTGGCATTAAGGATTACCTTAAAGTTACTTTTCTTAATGCATTTTTATCGGCACAAGCATTTACACATGTAGCCCCGCCCCAGCGGGAAGCAGCTACCTCCTCACCACCCTAAACGCCAAATCCCTTCCATGACCCTGGAAGATGGCGAGGTTGATCCACGAGAGGGCCAACTTTTCGAGTAATTCTACCCTATCGGCTTTGCCGAAATCGATGCAACTGCCAAAGCCGCAATCGAGGGCAAGTTGATGAGCAACCTCTTTGGCCTGGTCATCATCACCGGCCATAAACATATCGATGGGCTCGCCTTGGTAAACGGGGTTGAGCATGTTTTCGTAGCCGGTTGTATTGAAACACTTGACTACATGAGCATTGGTTTTATCGACCAGACAATGATATACCGTTTTATAAGGTTCCGGACTTTTGGCTATAGCGTTGGTGGCATCGATGATGACTTTTCCACTTACATCTCCCATTTGATGGATGATGTCAAAGATGGCGGTGGGTGGGGTGGCGATCAATACCACATCGGCTTGACCCACAGCTTCTGCTATCGTATGCACGGATGTATTTTCATTTTGAAGCAGCTGTTTGCCTTTGAAATTTTGGACATCGTTGGTGCCCAGGAATATTTCATGTCCATTTTTTGACCAGTTGGTGGCGAGGGCACCGCCTACATTGCCGGTGCCGATGATGGCTTTTTTCATTTATTATATTTTACACTTACAGGTAAGTGGGTTAAAATTCATATCGCACAAAGATACCGGGATTGGTGGTACTCACGTAATCGTTTTTACCGTTCCAGGATTGATCCAAGCCAACACCCCATTGAAAATGGTTGTGCTTCAGTCCGATACGACTTCTAAGGGTAAAGGCGTTAGGTGAGGTGTCGGCAGTTGCCAAGGCATTGATGCTTTCCAACTGCAGGAAGGCTTTTGTTTTTGCGCTGATAACAGGTGTGTAACGCAACAATAAAAAATAATCCAGAACGGTTTGACTTTCCAGGGATGCTACCGCCCAGCTGAAAAGGGTAAAAGACGGACGAAGTTTTACAAATTGGACACCTGCTTTGGGTGTAACACCCCCATTGAGGATACTCAAAACCGCCACCGGAGCCACCCCCTTTAATGCAGCATGGTTATAACTAAAAGCCTCCGTGAAACCAAACAAAACATTTTGTTTCATCAGTTCGGCCTTCACATCTACCGAGGCTCTGTTGCGGTGAAAGAACAACCATCTGGAATTTTCTTCCTTACTGTTTTTAAAATACTTAAAAAACATGATGTCGATGGTTGCCCTTTTCTCACCTACAAAAATTTCTGCAGGGATTTGAGCTTTGGCTGTAAAATGACTTATAATAAAGATTACAAATACCCAAATCCGCATTTTCATTACTTCGCCTTTAGATTGAGCAATTCTACCACCATTCTGGCTGCAGCGGCACCTGAATTTTGTTGTTGGCCTGTAATTAGGTTGCCGTCCTGGATCGCATAAGAACTAAAGGGGGCACTCACTTTGAATTGGGTGTCCTTAATTTTTCTGGCTTCTGTTTCAATGCGATAAGGTTGAATTTTCATGCCCACTGCCTTATCCGCGAACTCCTCTTCTGCATCAGCAAAGCCAGTCCATGTTTTGCCCTTAACCAATAATTCTCCATTGGTCTTTTTTGCCTCCAACAGTAAGGTAGTAGAGTGACATACAGCGGCACTGGGTTTGTTGCTTTCATAAAATTTGACAAAGATTTTTTCGAGGTCTTTGTTTCCTCTGAAGGTATACATCGGTCCCTGACCTCCCACCAAAAAGATGGCATCGTAATCGGCAACATTTACATCGGTAAGCTTTTTGGTGTTCGCCAACATCTGGTTGAACTCCGGTTTTTGCATATAGCCCAATGTAATGACATCGTGTGCAGAATAGCCACTGGCATCGGTTGGATTGGAGTAACCGTCCATTTCCAATTTTCCTCCTTCCGTTGAAACCAATTCTACTTCATAGCCGGCCTCCTGAAACACATGCAAGGGATGGGTCAACTCGGCAGCCCAAAATCCAATCGGCCATCCGGTTTGTTTGCTTACGGATGGAGAACTGGCTACCATCAGTATTTTGCCCTTTGCAGGGGCGCCATGAAAATGAATATAAGTACTCTGTTCCTTAACCTGACCCGCATTCGACTTTTTGGATTTACCCACCGTTTTGGTTTGTGCCGAAAGCAATCCGGCGAATAACATCATCATCATAAATAAAACTCTTGTTTGCATCTTTCTTTTTTTCTGCAAAAATGCATGCTGTACCCTCCTTTGTAAAGAGTATTACCCAATTGTGCGATACATACTTTTCGGTAAGTATTAAGAATGACGGCACTTTCGGCGGGTACCCAGCCAGCCTAAAATTTGACTATCCTCCAAAATCTGTCTATTTTTGCACTTGATTAAATGACAACCATGCCGGATTTTATTTACAGAGGAAAGGTCTATTATAACCCCGTTCAACTGGTAATGGAGCAAATAGGCGGTACCTGGAAAGCACCCATCTTATGGAGACTTCGCGAACAGGTCATGCGTTACGGAGAACTCCGCAAAGATATTCCCCACATCTCAGACAAGATGCTCACCACTCAGCTGAGAGAACTGGAAGCCGACGGTTATATCGAAAGAAAAGTATACGCTGTGGTTCCACCCAAAACGGAATATTCTCTTACCAAACAAGGAAAAGAAATGATTGAACTCATCAATACCATCCGCAATTATGGTTTGAAGATGATCGAGCATGAGAAGAAAAGGGGAAAGGGGTAGATATGTTCATATGTTCAAATGGTGCCCCCACACCAGTAAACTGGTGCGGGGACTATGTTCATATAAATTGACAACTACCTTAATACGGGGACATTGCCATACATCAATCAGTGTGGTTGATCTCTTCAGTTTGGTAATTTTTAAATAATGTGAACATATAGTCCCGCTCTAGCGGGGCGTGAAAATTTAGCGAAGCGACAGCTGAGCGCAAACATGTAGCGAAGCGACAGCTGAGCGTAAACATATAGTCCCGCACCAGCGGGACGTAAACATTTGAACATATAAAACATACACCCTATCCAATAACCTCGTACATTAGTCTTCAATTTTCTTCCTATCCCGGAAATCGATGGTTTTATTTACAGACAATCAGATAAACCATGCAAAACGAAAACACGACTTCAGTGGGAGTGGCTCCTACGCAAAAATCCCAACGCATCAACTCCATAGATGTACTCCGAGGGTTCTCTCTTTTGGGAATATTATTGATGAACATTACGGGCTTTGGACTTTACAACGCTTATATGGATCCTACCGTCAATGGAGGAAGTGAAGGATGGAGTCTTAATGTATTTATGATCACCTCTATGTTTTTTGAAGGCACCATGAGGGCTATTTTCTCCATGCTTTTTGGGGTAGGCATCATCTTATTTACCCAAAAAACGAATGCGGGAACCGGTAGTGAAGTGACAGATCTCTTCTTCAGAAGATTGTGGTGGCTATTTTTATTTGGCATTATCCATTGCTACTTGCTGCTGTGGAATGGTGAAATACTATATACGTATGCCATCGTAGGCATGTTTGCTTTTAGTTTCCGACATCTGAAACCTAAGTTATTGATAGGGTTTGCAGCCCTTTTCATTGCTCTCATTACCTTGTGGGAAATATCTGATTATCACAATGATTCCACACTATATAAAGAAGCAACCGAAGCTCAGCTAAAGAAAGACAAAGGTGAACCCCTGAGCAAAGAAGAAACCGCCAGCATTGAAGCGTGGAAAGGGAAATTGGAAAAACTGAAACCCAGTCCGGAAAAAGTGAAGGAAGAGATCGAAGCCAACCATCAGGATTACCTGAGCATAGTTTTGCACAAAGTACCGGAAAACCAATGGTCTCAAACCACCTTCTTGTACCGTTACAATTTTTTGGATGTATTGGCCATGATGCTGCTGGGTATGGCACTTTTCAAAATGCAGATTTTAACAATGGGAAAATCGAGGTCCTTTTACCTCAAAATGATACTAATCGGGTATACGTTTGGCCTGCTCATCAATTATTGGGAACTCAACACTGTAATCAGTGGAAATTTTTCCATCCTTGCCTTGGGTAAGTCATTTCTCACCTATCAATTGGGCAGAATTGGTGTAGTATTCGGACACATAGGAGTTATCATGCTTTTCCTAAAGACCAATTGGCTGCTTTTCTTACAAAAGAGCCTGGCAGCGGTAGGACAAATGGCCTTGACCAATTACATCTCTCACTCGATCATCTGCAATGTCATATACCTGGGCATGGATTATTACGGCATGGTCCAGCGCTACGAGTTATACTACGTAGTGTTTGGCATCTGGATCTTCCAACTGATCATCAGTCCCATCTGGCTTAAATACTTCTATTTCGGTCCCATGGAATGGATATGGCGCTGTTTGACCTACTGGAAAAAACAACCCTTTAAAAAGCCGTATAATCAAGGAGAGTTAGCAGCCTGATGACATATTTCAAACAAGAATTAACATGTAGCCGAGCACAGCGAGGCGTTACCATGTGAACATATGAACATATAGCCGAGCACCCGCGAGGCGTTACCATATAGCCGAGCAACGCGAGGCGTTACCATGTGAACATATTACCCCCTCAAAAAATCCAGCGACGCATTCGTTTCATGCAACCTCGTCTGAAACCCAAGTTTTGCAGCAGCTTCAATATTGTGGGCATTGTCATCAATAAAGAGCGTTTCTGCCGGGTTGATTTTGGCATCCGCGATTACAAATTGGAAAATATCTGCATCCGGCTTCCTCTTCCCAACCAGATGAGAATAATAGGTCTTTTCGAAAAACCGGCTGTCAAAGTCGGTAATGTTATGTTTGTTTTTTAAATCTCTGCGCACCCATTCGATGTGTATCTCATTGGTATTGCTCAACAAGAAGGTTCGGTATCTGGATTTCAATTCAGCAAGCAGCGCCAATTTTTCAGGATTCCAGCCCAACAACATAGCATTCCAGGCACTGATGAGTTTTTCAACCGGGGGTACTCTCTTGCTTTTGTGTTGCAATTTCCACAAAAAACTCTCCACAATCAGGTGACCGGTTTCAAAAGCATCGAACAGTTCCTGGTTTTTATGATAGATTTCATGGGCATCGCCTTCAAAGCCCATCACCTCTTTCATGGCTACGAAAGTACGGTTGGTATCCAGATCCAGCAATACACCACCGAAATCAAAGAGGAGGGTATTAAAAGTGTTTTTATTTGGGTCCATTCAATTCCATGTATGCGGCATCAAGACTGCGTGCTATGCCGTCTCCCTGCCATTGTTCTGCCCCCGGTATCACGGTGGTATTTTTCTTCAATTCGTCCAATGTTACTCCTTTGGCTATGTTTTTTTCAGCAAAAATGAGCAATTGACTCAGGTAATGTTGAAAGGCCCGAATATCGTCCTTACCGATAACAACATCGTATCCTTGTCCTGCATGTCCACAAATCACCAAGGTATCATTGGCAAGATACCTTAGCAAAGCATCGTGCACACTGATCCATCCCCTGATGCTGGCACCGGCACCTTTATCGATATATGGGAACCTGCGATTGAATACCAAATCTCCGATGTGGGCTACATTGCTGTCTTCAAAATGGATAATGGCATCTCCATTGGTATGGGCTGCTCCAAAATAATGACAGCTGATATTTTCAGCACCTATTTTTATGCTATACTGATCAGAAAAAGTGGTATCGGGTAATAATACTTCCTGCAACTTTCCTTTTTGTTCAGCAGCCATTTTTTGATTGGACTGCGAATTGATATGCGCAATTACTTTTGATGCCTTGTCTTTGAAACGGATATTGCCACTGGTGTGATCGGCATGGTGGTGGGTATTGAAAACTGCGTCGAACCGGTCATCTGTCATTTTGATGGCCTCTGCCAGCATGTGGTCAATTTGCTCCGGAAATTGGGTGTCCACTACGGCTGCATTTTTCCTATCTATCATCCAGGCGATGGTCCCTCCTTTCTCCGTAAAATAGCCTACCCTGCCCCTTAGGTGCTTCATCTGATAGGCTGCATCGACAGGAATAGCGGATAATGTCTTATACGATGTTTTGGGGCTGCATGACGACAATGCGGTGCCGGAAAGATATAAACCCGCCAACCCTAAGGCACTGTTTTGTAAAAACTGTCTTCTGTCTTTGCTAAAATCCATATACCACAATTTGGAGCTATAAACCCAACATCACTTCAAAGGTTCATTATAGTTCCCCCCAAATTTAAGACAACTTGCTAGTTAAAATAATTAAACATAATTTTAACTAATTTTAAACCAAGAAAATGAAAGGAAGTAGAAGGAAAATCACCCCTGAGTTCAAATCAAAAGTTGTTTTAGAAGCTTTAAAGGACAATTCTACACTAGCCGAGTTGTCGGCAAAATATGGTGTAGCAGGTAGCCAGATAAGTGCGTGGAAGTCTGAATTTATTAAAAATGCCAGTGCTGTATTTGGCTCTGCTAAAGCAGTAAATGAGGAAGAAGCAGAAAAGGAAAAACTTTATGCCAAAATTGGTCAATTGCAATTGGAGAATGACTTTTTAAAAAAAACATTGCTTTGAAACCGATTGAAGAGCGGAAGAAATTAATTGGCCAAAAGGATACAAAATTGAGTCTGACAAGACAATGCCATTTGCTATCCATAAATAGATCGAGTCTATACGCAAAGCCAAAAAATGGTGAGAGTAAATTGAACATTGAGTTAATGGAGCTCATGGATAAAATGCATTTAGTTCACCCTGAATATGGGTCAAAACGTATGTATGAATGGTTGACAAAGGATAAAAACTATGATATTAACCAAAAAAGAATAGATCGCCTATTTTATGGTGTAATGAGACTTAAAGCATTGATGCCAGGACCACATACATCAAGATCCAAAAAGGAACATAAGAAATATCCTTATTTACTTAAAAAACTGAAAATCAACCGCTGTAATCAAGTGTGGATGACCGATATTACATATATCCCTATGAGATTTGGCTTTATTTATATGATGGCAATCATAGATGTTTATAGCCGAGCTATCTTGCATTGGAGCATATCTAATACCATGGATAGCCACTGGTGCTGTAAAAATGTGGATGAGTGCATAAAGGCTAATGGCATACCTGAAATAATAAACACTGACCAAGGCAGTCAATTTACATCAGATGATTTTGTATATGGCGTAATAAATATGGGTATCAAACTGAGTATGGATGGCAAAGGTAGAGCTACTGATAATATTTATATTGAAAGATTTTGGAGGACATTAAAGTATGAGCATATTTATATCAGGCCATCATCAACAGTAGAGGAACTGAAAGCTGGAGTCGACTGGTATATTAACTGGTATAACAAAGAGCGAAGACATAGCTCAATTGAAAATCAATGTCCATTAATGGTGTACAATGAATATTTTGAGAGACGGATTGCAGCATAGTAGGCTCCGGTTTCCACCTGCGGCTATCTGCGCTCCTCGTTGCTCACTACAGCCACTCGAAAACTATAAAAGAATAACTTTAGAACAATATGAATTTTTAACTAATTGACTAGATTTGTTGTCCTGACTTTGGGGGGTAGTATACATCTATTTGTTTCTCAAAAGATTCAGCAAATATTCTCCATACCCGCTTTTGATGTATTTGTGACCCAGGATTTCCAATTGGCCATCGTCAATAAAGCCCATTTCATGGGCAACCTCTTCAATGCATCCAATTTTTAATCCCTGCCTTTCTTCTATGACCTGAATAAATTGTCCTGCCTGCAGCAACGACAAGTGAGTTCCTGTATCCAGCCAGGCAATGCCCCTGCCCAACACGCCCACACTGAGTCTGCCTTGAGAAAGGTAGGTACGGTTTACATCGGTTATTTCATATTCTCCTCTCGCCGAGGGTTTGAGATCACGGGCAATGTCCAGCACTGTATTGTCATAAAAATAGATGCCCGGTACTGCATAATTTGATTTGGGGGCTACCGGTTTTTCTTCGATGCTCAGGGCTTTAAAATCTTTGTCAAATTCCACCACACCATATCGCTCAGGATCGGCAACCTGATAAGCAAAAACAATACCTCCCTGCGGTTCCGTCGAAGCCTGAAGCAATTCCTTCAGCCCATTACCATAAAAAATATTGTCACCCAAAATAAGGGATACTGCATCGTTTCCAATGAAATCGCGCCCCAACACAAAAGCCTGAGCCAATCCATTGGGCACATGTTGTTCGATATACGTAAACGAGCAACCTATTTCGCTTCCATCTTTGAGCAGGTTCCGGAAATGGGGCAAATCGCCTGGGGTGCTGATGATCAGAATTTCCCTGATGCCCGCACTCATCATGGTCGACAACGGATAGTAGATCATGGGCTTGTCGTATACCGGCATCATCTGCTTACTCATCGCAAGGGTAAGCGGATACAGTCGGGTGCCAAGTCCACCGGCTAATATGATTCCTTTCATGACTTAACTGCCTTTTTTTGGGACATTTTCAGGCAAAATAATGCAAAAACCTTGCCTGATCGCCTTTTTTGAGCAAGATTGGATAAAAATGGTTGTAAATTCCGGTTAATAACGGGTCTCAAGCAACTTCTCAAGATAGTGGTATCGGATGCCGTAAGTCTCCTTAATGTCTTTTATTTCCAACGCTGCATGGGCATTGACCTTTGCCTTTTTGGCAATGATCATGGTGTTTTTAGAGGTATGTTCTGCAGAAATAAATTCAAAAACCTGGGTCTTATATCCCTGATCCTCCAGTACCAATGCCCTGATAGCATCCGTAATAATTTCTGCCTGACGTTCCAGTAAAATGCCATGTTTGAGGATGCCATTGCGCAATTCAATTTGTTTGCGTATCTGTTTGTGACAGCAGGGAGCCAATACAATATACTTAGCATTGGCCTTTAGCCCGGCATTGATGGCCATATCGGTGGCAATATCACAGGCATGAAGCGATACCACCATATCAACTGCCTCCAATTTTAGTTCTTCGATGTTGGCCACTTCAAACCGCAGTTTTTGATAACCCAATTCCTGTGCATATTGGTTGCAAAGTTCCACCAATTCAGGCCTGATCTCATAGCCGGTCAGCGTTACATCCAGTCCCCGGTTTTGACTCAGGTGATAGTACAATGCAAAGGTAAGATAGGCTTTGCCGCTGCCCATATCGGCAATGGTAATCATTTTTCGATGCCCTTCCACAAGCCCATCGATGATTTCTGCGTATTTGTTGATTTGCCTGAATTTGCGGGTAGCATTTTCAAATACTCTGCCCTGACTGCTGGATATCCCCAATTTCTGTAAAAAGGGGGCATCTTCCGGAATTAGGTAAAGTTTTTCTCTGTCGTGTCCTTCTGCAGTGATGATGGTCCCCGTTTTTTTTCTGAGGTAGGTCACCGTGCCCTTGAGGTTTTGCAGCAGTGCGGCATTGCCACCGGCTGTAAGCAGTTCACAATGATAAAATCTATGCTCGAGGGTATCTTTCAAATGGTTGATCAGACCATCATAGGCAATAATTTTGGTAAAATGCTGTGTTGCGGTTTTTTCTACCTGTTTAAACCTGAATTGCCCTTCTTCTTCAATTAAAGTGATAATGGCACTTCTCAATTCTATGCCCGGCCTGGGCTTGGAAAGGATCATTTTAAAGGCAATGCCTTTATCCAATAACAGCTGAATATCGCTATAAAAAAGCTCTCTTTTTGACATCTTTTATGTGTCGTCAGTGACAAAGATACGAAAGCCCGCATACATGGCCTAAACTGCTTTTCGGTATCAGTTCAATATATGCGGTTTGGGATGTGAAATGCTGCATATCAAGGGTAAAACCGTTATCTTTAACCTTGAATAGCATATTAATTTGATGGATAATTCAGGATTAAAAAAGTGGTTCAAACCACTATTATCAGAACGCGCTGCAGGTATTTACATTCTTTTATTTGCCATTGCCATTGCGGTAGCCACTTTTGTTGAAAATGACTTTGGCACCTCTTCGGCTCAACATGTCATATTTAGAAGCCGATGGTTTGAAGTCTTGCTCGGACTCTTTGGTGCTACCATTATGTACAACATCTACAAGTACCGCCTTATCCCGCTCCGCAAATGGGCAAGTTTGAGTTTTCACTCCTCAATCATCATTATTTTGCTGGGATCTGCGGTCACTCGTTATTTCGGCTATGAAGGAATGATGCACATTCGTGAAGGTGAAACAGCAAATACTTTCTTATCAACGGAGCAATACCTCCAATTTAAGGTAATCAAAGGCGGAAAATCGTACTCTTTCGATGAACCGGTTTATTTTTCGACCCTGGGTAATAACAAGTTTTCACAAACCTACCAGATCGGAAATGATATCATCGATGTTAATCTCAACGCATTTATGCCCAATCCCGTGGAGATGGCCGTTGAGGATCCATCAGGGCTCCCCATGATCAAAGTTGTAATCGGTGGGATGGGAGGCCGTGAAGAACATTATGTAAAATACGGAGATAAAGTCCTGGTAAATGGTGTGAGATTTAATTTTACCGATGTACCCGAACCGGGTGCCTTCAATGTGTTTATGAAAGGCGATTCCTTGATGTTCAATACGGATGTTGCCGTTACCCAAATGGTCATGGCCACACAGAAAAATGACACGCTGCAGCCGGGCAGTCATATGCTCATGCTTAGGTCACTTTATACAGTAGGTGGTTCCAATTTTGTGATCGGCAGTTATATACCAAAAGGTAAGGTGACATTATCATCAGGCGGACCCAAAGTGAAAAACGAAAGTGCCACAGGCCTCGATTTGAAGCTTGTTGTAAATGGGAAATCACAAAATGTTTTTGTTACCGGGCGGCAGGGAGTGCAGGGAAAACCAGAGGTACTGCAATTTGATGGTTTGAGTATGTCGGTGGCTTATGGTGCTAAGGTAAAAACACTGCCGTTTTCCATCAAATGTCGCGACTTCATCCTGGAGCGATATCCGGGTACAGACAATCCTTCTTCCTATGCCAGTGAAGTGACTTTGATGGACCCTGCCAAGGGGGTAAACCGGGATCAGAGAATTTACATGAACCACATTTTAAATTACGGAGGGTACCGCTTCTTTCAATCTTCTTTTGATCAGGATGAGCTGGGAACCTACCTGAGTGTAAACCACGATTTCTGGGGTACATGGATATCGTACATTGGCTATATAATTCTCACCATTGGTATGATGATGACCTTTTTTGCGAAAACCAGCAGATTTACTTTCTTATCCAAAAAACTCAGAGAGATGCAAAACCAGAGTTACCTTTTTATCCTTTTAATAATCGCATTTCCTATTGCATCCCAATCACAGGCGGTGGTTGCTGCTGACCATGCCGGCAAATTTGGAAAATTGGTTGTACAAGATCACAACGGACGATTTAAGCCTATGAATACATTGTGCGGCGAAATCATGCGAAAGGTTAGCAAAAGTGAAAACCTGGAAGGTATGAATGCCGAGCAGGTAATTTTGTCTATGATGAACGCCCCGATGGAATGGGAGCGGAAACCCTATATTCAGGTCGGTGATCATCCACAAATAGCTCAGATACTTGGGACCACTGAAAAAAAAGTTGCCTATGCTTCGTTTTTTGGTAAGGATGGTCAATACCTGTTGAGAGATTATGTGCGCAATGCACAAGCCATGAACCCAAAAGATCAGGGTACCTTTGAAAAAACAATTTTAAAACTGGATGAAAAGGTTAATATCACCTCTATGGTGTTTTCGGGCCGGCTTTTCAAATTGTTTCCAATGCCCAATGACGCTACCAATACCTGGCTCTCACCTGCCGATATTTTTCAAAACCAGGGTGCAGATGTGAGAACCGAATCACAACGCACCTTGTTCATGGAATACCTGCAAAATTTAAGTCAGGGAGTACAAAGCGGCAACTATGCTGCTGCTGATGCCAGCCTTGATAAGATCACTGCCTTTCAGCTCAATACGGCCGCACACATCATGCCTTCTCCTTCCAAGATAAAGGCAGAACTAATGCTCAATCAACTTAACGTATTCAGCAGACTTCGCAACTATTATGGCTTGTTGGCACTGGCGGTTTTGGGTCTGTTTTTTTATACCGTATTAAAAGTCAATGCCAATAGAGCCAGATGGTCTTCCATTGCATATTATGCCGTATTAATTGGCTTCCTTTTTCATACGGTAGGCCTGGCATTGCGCTGGTATGTTTCCGGCAGAGCTCCCTGGAGCAATGGCTATGAGTCCATGATTTACATTGGTTGGACAACCGTACTGGCCGGTATTCTCTTTTCCAAAAAATCATTGGGTGGACTGGCTGCCACCATGACCCTGGCTGCCACCATCTTGCTTGTAGCCAGTATGAGCTGGTTGGATCCGGAGATTACACCCCTGGTGCCGGTTCTGAAATCATATTGGTTGACTATCCACGTTTCACTGGAAGCCGGCAGTTATGGCTTTCTGATGTTGGGAGCGGTTATTGGCATGCTCAATTTGATCCTGCTGGCTTTTACCAACGACAAAAACATGGCTTACACTACCAGAGCCATACGCGAACTTACGATAATAAGCGAAATTACTTTATTGGGAGGCCTCTTCATGGTCAGCATCGGAACCTATCTGGGTGGTGTATGGGCCAATGAATCCTGGGGAAGATACTGGGGCTGGGATGCCAAAGAGACCTGGGCACTTGTGACCATCCTTGTCTACAGTTTTATCCTTCACATGAGATTTATCCCGGGCTTAAAAAGTCTGTATGCTTTCAACTTTGCATCTCTGTTTGGATTCGCCACTGTTATCATGACCTATTTTGGGGTCAACTATTACTTATCCGGTTTGCATTCCTATGCAGCGGGAGATCCGGTGCCGATTCCATCGCAGGTTTATTACACCGCCATATCGCTTACCATACTAAGCATTTTCGCTTTTATAAGATACCGAAGTAAATTTACAGAGGGACTCTATCTTTAGTGTCAGGTCTTTGGGGATGGAGTTCATTACCTTTTCATGGTGGCTTCTTCCATGATGATATCATACCTGTAGCCGGCTCCAAAATCTTTGTTGATGTAAATTTTACCTTCAAAGACCACGGTAGCTCCGGTAGGAACATTATCCTGGGTAGTGACAGTTAATTCACTTTTTTTACCTTTGGCAGAAGTACCGTCCTGGATATGCACCCAGTTTTTACCCATGATGCCATTATTCACCTTAGAGACTTTACCACCCACTACAATGGTTTTACCGGCATATTGATTGGGTGAAGAAAGCAATTTGTCTAACGATACCCGACCGGTAACTTTTTTAAGATCAACATCAGCGACCTCTGGTGACATCGACTGAGAAGGTGCATTACCTCCGGGATGTGCTGAGGCATCAATGATTTGCGATACAAGATAAATTTTATCAAACGTGCGATTGAACTCCTGACTTTCAAAATTGGTTTTCAACAAACCCCCGCGATAAAAATAATTTCTTCCTTTCTGCGCTTCCATCTTTGATGCTGCAATCCAGAATGTATCGGTCTGCTCTATCACCCGCATATAAGTATATCGTTCTGCCTGTAATATTTCAATGGCTTGTACCTGGTGGACATCGGTATCCATAGCGTTGCCCTGCCCGGCAACTGTCATCTGAGGATTCCCTGCCGCTACTGCCGGTTGCGATGAAGTGTCTACCGTGTCTTCCACAATTACTTTGGGTTTGGACTCACAAGACAATAGTGAAAACAATAAAATGACAGGAATAAATCTCATGCTGCTGATGGTTTAGGATGCGAAATTAGTTATTTATTATTTGTTTTTAAAACGCTGGATGGCTGTAATAAAATACCGGTGGTATTTTCTGTCGGCTTCAAAAGTGCCTTCATAACTAAAAATCAAGGTAGTGAGTCTGGCCATGTTGATGTTGGCAGAAAAGCCAGGTATGTCCTGCTTCAGCTTCTGCTCTCCTCCAAAAAAAGTATAATCTACTCTTCGATAATTGAACTCAAGTCCTAACCTGCCTTTCAACAGGCTTTGATTGAGTCGGGCACCATAAATGTTTCCTTTAAAATAGTAGGACTCCAGTGTATTGACATTCAGGTTCAAGGACATATTACCTGTTGGAAAGCGGGATACACTCAGGCTTAGCACCTGATTTTTAGTTGGCTTAGTTTGGTTTTCCTGAAAACGATAAAAAACCGAACCATTGATATTAATGGTCTTCCATACTTGCCAGCCAGCCTGCAGTCTGTAACCTTGCCTTGTTTCCTGATTCAACAATTGGTCGATGTAAGTACGCTGACTTTCGTAAAATATTACATTTCTTCGATTATCGTACGAAGCCGTAATGTTGACTGACCTGATCGGACGGAATCTTATTGAAAAATAGGCTCCGGTCAATTGTAATTTATGTTGAATGGTGTCTCTCACATTTTGGTACATATCCATTTCCAGTGAACCAAAAATATTGATACGCTTACCCAAAGAACTGTTGTGCTGCATATAGGCAAACCTTCGGTCAGTTTTCCCACTGTTGCGCTGCTCTACCCAGGCAACTGAAGTCTGGGTGGACGACTTTTCACCCTGGCTTTCATAACCCAGCAAAATGCCGCCTTGCAATAAATCGGGATTAAACGTATAGTTGATATGATCAGGCCGGGAACCGGCAAAAGCACCTGCTACCCAATTGCCGGACTTTTTTTCATATTGCAATCCATCAATTGCTCCCAGGTTGGCTATGCGATTGCTGATTCTTCTGCCAAAATATACGCTGTGCCCATTACGGTCATAACCCAGCGCCAGAGCATATATCTTAAAATCATCATAAAATCCGGTCGTTTGATCTACGCCATACCGGTGACGATAAGTAATGTAATTTTGGGTTGAAAAATATCCACCTCCGATGTTGTTTACATTGAAGGTCAAACCCAGACGGATTCTTTGATAGTCTTCTCCATCAGTGAGGCTTGCATTGGTAGAAGCCGAAAAACGGCCATTGATCAGGGGTTTTCGTATTTTGTCTTGTTTGTTTTTGGTTGATGTAGTATCTGTACTTACATTATCCTCTGTTACTACAATAGGTGGTGGCACTACGGGAGCTGTCGCCTTCGCTTCTGCTTTTTTAAAGTAGGACACAGTTTCACCTGTCAGCCAGGTTCGTCCTGTCAGGAGAGGAACCGTCACGCAGGATAATGATGATTTTTTCTTCACTTGTAGTGCGGCAATTCTTTTGCCCTCTATAGCCACATACAAGGTATCACCCTCTTTGATATCCCGGGTACTTTCGAATCTTACATAAACATTAGCAGCACTGGTAAAGGTAACACTGCCTTGATACCATTCTCCCTCTTGCGCATTTAGACTGCTTACTGCCCAAATTGAAATCAATATTAATAGTAACTTTTTCATGCTCAATCTTCTCCATTGGGGTGACACGCATAACACGCATTGCTATTGTATTGGTAGCCCGATACACCATTGTGATCACTATTGGTCTCTGATTGAGAGTGACAGGTAAAACAGGTAAAAATGCTGTAATTACTTGAATTGGTGTGACAATCGCTGCACTGGTTCCATTCATCCTCGTGTTTTCCACTAAAGATGGGAAAGTACATATTATCGTGATCCCAATTGGCAGGTGTCCATTGGCTTTGACCATGACATGCGGCACAATCGGAGGGGAATCCTGCAGAAATGTGATTAGGACTGTTGGCAGTATTGTAGGCTGTAGCATGGCAGCCGTAACACGTGTTGGGTGTATTGGTGTAATTGCCGTTGTGGCATGCAGCACAGTCATTGGCAATGGCGGCATGAGCACCCACCAAAGCATAAAATGTGTTGTGATTGGGGAAGGTGGCAGGCGCCCATCCCGGATCAGTTGTATGACAGGTAACACAATTGGTTGAAAGTCCCAAACTCACGTGATTGGGATTCGAAGCACCGCTATATTCAGATGCATGACAACCATTGCACTCATTGGGTGTATTGTTGTAGTTACCTCCGGCATGGCATTGGGCACAATCACTGGCAATGGAAGCATGGGCTCCGGTCAATGGATAATAATTATTATGGACTGCGAATGTTGCCGGCGACCAACCGGGTGCTGTGGTATGACAAGAAGCACAATCAGTAGACAAGCCCAATGCTACGTGATTGGGATTGGCAGCTGAAGTATAATTTGAATTGTGACAGCCATTGCATGTGTTGGGTGTATTGGTGTATCCATTGCTATGACACTCCACACAATCATTGGCTATAGAAGCGTGAGCCCCTGTCAGGGCATAGTAGTTATTATGTACAGCAAAAGTAGCCGGTGCCCAGCCTGCCGCCGTCGTATGACAAGACGCGCAATCGGTAGACAAGCCCAGTGCTACGTGGTTGGGATCGGTTGCAGCCTGGTATTCTGCATTGTGACAAGCTGCACAGGCTGTGGGTGTACCCTGGTAGCCGGCAGAGTGGCATTCTGCACAGCTCAATCC